>DASQSC010000180.1:0-3369 GCA_035642555.1 Streptosporangiaceae bacterium
CTCGTTGCCGGCCTGCCGGGCCAGCCCGTGCACGGACTGGTCGGACAGCCCGATGTTCAGGACCGTGTCCATCATGCCGGGCATGGAGAACTTGGCCCCGGACCGCACGCTGACCAGCAGCGGGTCGGACGGGTCGCCGAGAGTGCGGCCCATGGCCTGCTCCAGCCCCTGCAAGTGCTCGCTGACCTCCTCCGCCAGCCCGTCCGGGACCTCGCCATGGCGCAGGTAGTGACGGCAGGCGTCGGTGGTAATGGTGAAACCGGGGGGAACGGGCAGGCCCAGGTTGGTCATCTCGGCCAGGTTGGCACCCTTGCCGCCCAGCAGGTCCTTCAGGTCTTTGTTGCCCTCGGTGAAGTCGTAGACGAGCTTCGCCACTGCAGCTTCTCCTTGCGCCTTGACCCGCCCGCGTGGCGCACGTCACCGAGCGGCCTGATGATGGAACGGCTTCGCTGCATTGGACTCTATCGAGCATGAGGACGTGAGGAGGCCGTCACCCCGAGCCAACCGGGCGGGGCCGGCCTGCGGCAGCGGACGAAGTTGCCCCCGGGAAGCAGCACCAGGGCGCGGCGGGTCCGTGTCGGGAATTACTTCAGCCCGATCCCCGGGGCACCGTCGCCGGACGCCGTCGGCGGCTGGCCCACCTGGTAGCCGCGTAACCTGGGCTGCCGTGAGCGAGATGGTGGCCGGGGTGCTGCACCCGGGCGAGATGGGCGCCGCGGTGGGCGGCTGCCTGATCAGGCAGGGGCATCCGGTGCTGTGGGCATCGCAGGGCCGCGGCCCGGCCAGCGCCGGCCGGGCCGCGGGGGCCGGCCTGACGGACGCGGGCACGCCCGGCTCGCTGGCGGGCAGGGCGGACGTGATCCTCTCCATCTGCCCGCCGCACGCGGCGCTGGCCGTGGCCCGGTCGGTGGCCGGGTTCCGCGGCGTGTACGTGGACGCCAACGCGGTGTCCCCGGCCACCGCCCGGGAGGTCGGCCGGGCCGTGACGGCCGGCGGCGCCAGCTTCGTGGACGGCGGCATCATCGGGCAGCCGCCGGCCGCCGCCACCGGCAGCGCAGGCGGCGGCAGCCGGCTCTACCTGTCCGGGCCGGAGGCGGCACGGGTGGCGGCCCTGTTCGCCGGGACGCCGCTGGCGGCGGTGGTGGTCGGCGGTGAGCCGGGGCAAGCCTCGGCGGTCAAGATGGCGTACGCGGCCTGGACCAAGGGAACGGCCGCGCTCATCCTGGCGGCCCGGGCACTGGCCAGCGCCGAAGGAGTCGAGGACGAGCTGCTCCGCGAGTGGGAGCAGTCACAGCCGGCGCTGCCAGCCCGTTCGGAATCCGCCGCGCGGTCGGCGGCGAGCAAGGGCTGGCGCTGGGCCGGCGAGATGGAGGAAATCGCCGCCAGCATGGCCGCTGCCGGTCTGCCGGAAGGGTTCCACCGGGCCGCGGCCGAGGTGTTCCGCCGCTCCCCGCGCGCGGCCGGCGCGGATACGGCCGCGGCCGGCGAGGTCCTGGCCGCCCTGCTGGCCGGCCGCGCGGAGACGGGTCAGCCGCCGGGCAGGTGATCGGCCAGGTAGGACTCCAGGCCGGCGATGCCGACCCGGTCCTGCTTCATCGAGTCGCGCTCGCGTACCGTCACCGCCTGGTCGTTCAGGGTGTCGAAGTCGACGGTGACGCAGTACGGGGTGCCGATCTCGTCCTGGCGGCGGTAGCGGCGCCCGATCGCGCTGGCGTCGTCGAAGTCGGTGTTCCACCGCTTGCGCAGCTGCGCGGCGAGGTCGCGGGCCTTGGGCGACAGGTCGGCGTTGCGTGACAGCGGCAGCACCGCCACTTTGACCGGGGCGATCCGGTGGTCGAGCCGGAGCACGGTCCGCTTCTCCAGCTTGCCCTGCGCGTCCGGCGCCTCGTCCTCGCTGTAGGCGTCGAGCAGGAAGACCAGCATGGACCGGTCCACCCCGGCCGCGGGCTCGATCACGTACGGCACGAACCGCTCCCCCGAGTCGGCATCCAGGTAGGACATGTCCTGCCCGCTCGCCCGGGCGTGCGTGGACAGGTCGTAGTCGGTGCGGTTGGCGATGCCCTCGAGCTCGCCCCACTCGCTGCCGGGGAACTGGTACCGGTACTCGACGTCCACGGTGCGCTTGGAGTAGTGGGAGCGCTTGTCCGCCGGGTGCTCGTACAGCCGCAGGTTGTCCTTGTGCACGCCGAGGCCGGTGTACCAGCCCAGCCGGGCGGCGATCCAGTGCTCGTGCCATTCCTCGTCGGTGCCGGGCCGGACGAAGAACTCCATCTCCATCTGCTCGAACTCGCGGGTGCGGAAGATGAAGTTGCCGGGGGTGATCTCGTTCCGGAACGACTTGCCGATCTGCCCGATGCCGAACGGGATCTTCTTGCGGGAGGTCTGCAGCACGTTCCGGTAGTTGATGAAGATGCCCTGCGCGGTCTCCGGCCGCAGGTAGGCCAGCCCCGACTCGTCCTCCACCGGGCCGAGGTAGGTGCGCAGCAGCGCGTTGAACATCCGGGACTGGGTGAACTGCCCCCTGGTCCCGCAGTGCGGGCAGGTCACGTCAGCCAGCCCGTGCTCGGGCGGATGGCCGTGCTTCTCCTCGTACGCCTCCAGCAGATGGTCCGGGCGCCACCGCCGGTGGCAGGACAGGCACTCGGTCAGCGGGTCCACGAACTCGGTGACGTGCCCGCTGGCCTCCCATACCTCGCGGGCCAGGATCACCGACGAGTCGAGCCCCACGATGTCGTCGCGCTCGGTGACCATGGACTGCCACCACTGGCGCTTGACGTTGTTCTTCATCTCCACGCCCAGCGGCCCGTAGTCCCAGGACGCGCGCAGCCCGCCGTAGATCTCGCTGGAGGGGTACACGAAGCCCCGGCGCTTGCTGAGGCTGACGATCGTGTCCATCTGGTCGGTGCGACGTGCCATAACAGACTCCATCCGGCTGGCGGTCGGCGGGTCCGGGCGCGGGCCCGGGAAACGTTGCGCCAAGCTTAGGGCACCCCGGCGGGCGGCCCGGCACATTATCGGCCGGGCCCGGCGGCGCGCCGCCCGCGCGCCCGCCCGTGCGCCAGTTACTTATAGACCGCGCCGCTGACCAGGTCAGAGTCGATGATCAGCCGCCTGCCGGCGATCCGCACCCGGTGGTCGCCGCGGTACTGCTTGATCCGGTGACCGCGGTGCGGCCACCGGTGCCGCGACAGGTACGGCGCGCCGCGCAGGTTGGCCTTGCCGTCCCAGAGGGCGAACCACAGCGAGTCGGGCCGGGCCAGCCGCCGGCCCCACAGCCGCCGGGTGCGGGCCAGGTTCGCGCCGCCCGAGCCCGCGCTGGTGTACACGCCCGACCGGTAGCCGCGCGCGTGCAGTTGCCGGGTCCACCCG
>DASQSC010000181.1:0-5679 GCA_035642555.1 Streptosporangiaceae bacterium
GACGTCGGCATCGCTCATCAGCAGCGCCTGCGCGTCGGTGTTGATCGCGATGAACTCGACGCCTTTGAGCCCCTCTTCGATCATCCGGTTCACGGCATTGACGCCGCCCCCGCCGATACCGACGACCTTGATGACCGCCAAATAGTTCTGCGGTGCTGCCACGAGGTGGGCCCTCTTTCCGCTCGTCCTTTGCTATCGTGTCCGGGCCGCCGTAGTCACGGCCGGGGAATTTCCTGGCTCAGGCGGGCCCATCGGTCAGCGGCTCCCCTGGGAAAGCCAGTTGCGCAGGCAATGACCCCGCATTGTGTCCCCGTAAATGTTGCCCCGGCTTTTTCCGTGATTTTCAGCGGCCGAACCCTCACCCTCAAGTTGAGATTTAGAGTTGTGCTATACTCACGATTGATACGGACAGTAGGGTCGGCCGGGACCAGGGTCAACTAGCCACGCGTGAACCCGCCCGGCGTGTTGCGCGCATCCGGGCATATCCGGGCGGTGAGCGCCGTTCCCGTCTGCCCTGTTCCCATCGCGCCGGGTAATCACGCGGCTACCCCTGGGTGCTGGCGACCCCGGCGCCGCTGACGTCGTACCGGCTGGCATGGGTGCGTACCAGCAGCGTCAGCTCCCGCGCTTTCCTGCTGGCGTGACCAGGGTCACCCCAGATAATGACCACGCCGCCAGTGAGCCGCAGCGAGACGTCGCCTGGCGCAGGCGCCGACACGGACCTGACCCGCCGCGCGACCCAGCGCGGGACCTCGTGCAGCACCGCGGCTGCCGCCCGGACGGCGGGGCTGCCCCGCAGAGCGGCCGGGGCGGCCGCCGGGCTGCCCGCCTGCAGCAGCGGCTTCCCGGCCCGGCCGCTGGCCTGGGTCACCACCACCCCGAACGAGTCCACCAGGTCATACCGGCCGTCAGCGGGAACGGCGAACAGCGGCGTCCGCGGCACCACCCGGATCGTCACCGCGTCCGGCCACCCCCGGCTCACGTGCGCGATCTGCACCTGCCGGATCCGCTCGACCCGGCGGGCTACCACGCCCGTATCCACCCGTATCAGCGGCAGCCCGCGCGGGATCGCCGCCGCGGCCAGCACCTCGGACCGCGGCACCAGCGCACTGGTGCCGGTCACCTGCACCGAGCGGACGACCAGGAACCGGGACCCGATCAGCGCCCACGCCACGCCGGCCACGATGCCGATCGTGGCCAGCAGGAAGAACACCGGTTTCCACACCGAACGGGGATGGCCGGGCCCGCTGCTCCCGGCCGGGCGGCCCGGCTGGGCCGGTCCCCGCTGCCGCTGGCCTGCCGCCGGGGGACCGGTCACGCCGGCTCCTGCGCGGTGCCAGCCGGGGGGGACGACCCCCCAGGACCCCCCCGCCCAGGCACAGCCGGGGGCGACGACCCCCCAGGACCCCCCCGCCCAGGCACAGCCGGGGGCGACGACCCCCCAGGACCCCCCCGCCCGGGCACCGGCGGCCGTGGCCCGCCCGGGCGGCCGGCCCGGGCCCGCAGTTCGCCGAGGATCAGCGGGCCGAGCGCGGTCACGTCGCCTGCCCCCATCGTCAGCACGAGATCACCCGGCTTGGCCGCAGCCGCGGCTGCCGCTGGCACGTCCGCCCGGGCGGGCAGGAACCGTGCCTTCCCCGCTGTCACCTCGGCCGCCACGAGCTCGCCGGTCACTCCCGGCTCCGGGTCCTCCCGCGCCGCGTACACGTCCATCACCAGCACCTCGTCGGCCAGGCTGAGGGCGGCGCCGAACTCCGCCGCGAAGATCCGGGTGCGGCTGAACAGGTGCGGCTGGAACACCGCGACGACCCGGCCGCCGGCCGCCAGGTCGCGGGCGGCGGCCAGGTCGGCGGCGATCTCGGTGGGGTGGTGGGCGTAGCTGTCGAGCACCCGCACCCCCTCCGCCTCGCCCTTGAGCTCCATCCGGCGCTGGGTGCCCCGGTACGCGGCGAGCCCGGCGGCGACCTGGCCGGCCCCGAAGCCCAGCTCGGTGGCGACTGCGAAGGCGGCGGCGGCGTTGAGCGCGTTGTGACGGCCGGGGGCTCCCGCCGTCAGCTCCGTCACCGGCGCCGCGCCGCCCCCGGCCGCCGGCCCGCCGGTGATCCGCAGCGTGACCGCCATCCCGGCCGCGGCGATGTCGCTGACCCGGTAGTCGGCGCCGGCCGCGGTGCCGTAGGTGCGGACCCGCACCGGCAGCTCCCTGGCGACCGCCGCGACCTCGCGCGCGCCCGGGTCATCCGCGCTGGCGATCAGGCAGCCGCCGGGGGTGACGCGGCGGGCGAAGCTGGCGAACGCCGCCTCGATCTGGGCCAGGCTCGGGTAGTTGTCCAGGTGGTCGGCTTCCACGCAAGTAACTACCGCGATCTCGGGCGCGAGCATGAGGAACGAGCCATCGCTCTCGTCGGCTTCGACCACGAAGTCGGGGCCGGTCCCGTCCTCGGCGCCCACCCCGGTCTCGGACAGGACGCCGCCGATCACGTAGCCGGGGCCCGCCCCGCAGTGGCGCAGCGCGGTGGTGATCATCGCCGTGGTGGTGGTCTTGCCGTGGGTGCCTGCCACCGCGATGCCCCGCCGTCCGAGCATGACCGAAGCCAGCGCGGCCGCCCGGTGCAGCACCCGCAGCCCGGCCCGGCGGGCCTCGGCGAGCTCCGGGTTGCTCTCCCGGATGGCGGTGGAGACCACGACCGTGCCGGCACCGGCCAGCCGGGCGGGGTCGTGCCCCTGGTGCACGTCCGCGCCCAGCGCGGCCAGCTCGGCCAGCTGGCCGGAGGCAGCGCGGTCGCTCCCCGACACGGGGACCCCGCGGGCCAGCATGATCCGGGCGATCCCGGACATGCCAACCCCGCCGATGCCGATGAAATGCACCCGCCCGAGCTCCCCGAGCGGGACCGGCGCGACGGGGCTTACCAGGGACATATCACTCCCATTCCGGCCTGCCCGGCCGGCCCGGTGGGCGGGCCGGGGCCGGGTACGCGATGTCCATGATCCCGGCGGCGAGCCACTCCGCTGTGTCGGCGCTGCCCATGTCCGCCGCGGCGGCCGACATCGAGGCGACGAGCTGCGGGTCGAGCAGGATCGGGATCAGCACCTCGGCGATCCAGCGCGGAGAGAGATCGGCGTCATTGACGATCAGCCCGCCGCCGGCCTGCTCGATCGGCAGCGCATTGAGACGCTGCTCACCGTTCCCGTGCGGGAGCGGCACGTACGCGGCGGGGAGGCCGACGGTGGTGAGCTCGGCGCAGGTCATCGCCCCGCTGCGGCAGAGCGCGAAGTCCGCGGCCGCGTACGCCAGGTCCATCCGGTCCAGGTACGGCAGCGTGACGTACGGCGGGCCGGAATCTGGCAGCCGCACGTCAAGCCCGCTGCGCGGGCCGAGGATGTGCAGCACCTGGATGCCCGCGGAGCGGATCCAGCCGGCCGCGTCCAGCACCGCCAGGTTCAGCGACCGGGCGCCCTGCGAGCCGCCGGTCACCAGCAGCACCGGGAGGTCGGGGCGGAGCCCGAAATGCGCGCGGGCCTTGTCCGCCACGGCCAGCCGGTCCAGGTGCGAGATCTCCGCGCGCAGCGGCATCCCGATGCTGGTGGCGTGGGGCAGCCGGGTACGGGGCTGGGCGGTGTACACGTAGCGGGTGAAGCGGGCGCCGATCTTGTTGGCCAGGCCCGCCCTGACGTTCGCCTCGTGCACCACGATCGGCACGTGACGGCGCCGGGCGGCCAGGTAGGCAGGGGTCGCTACGTATCCCCCGAATCCCACCAGCACCCGGGCCCGGACCCGGTTGAGCACCTCGGCGGTGGCGGAGACCGCGCCCGCGAGCCGCCCCGGCACGCTCAGCAGCTCCGGCGTCAGCGAGCGGGGCAGCGGAACGGGCGGGATCAGCGCAAGCTCGTACCCTCGCATCGGGACCAGCCTGGTCTCGAGGCCGCGCTGGGTACCCAGGCAGATGATCGGGATGCGGGGATCGGCCCGCCGCAGCGCGTCGGCGACCGCCAGGGCGGGCTCGATGTGGCCAGCGGTCCCTCCGCCGGCGAGTACCACGGTCACAAGCAGGCCTCCTGTTTGCGGACGTCAGGGCGAAGCGCGTAGGTCTTCAGTGTGCGGCGAAGACCTACCCGGCGCGCCCTCGGGCGGCGGCCCCCCGGGTCGCGCCCGCAGTCCGGTGCCGGTCCCGCACCCTATGGCGCGTCGCCGGACGCGCGCCTCACTGCGGCCGATGGGCCAGGCCTAGCCAGCTTAGAACGCGGCGGAAGCCGCCGGGGCCGCCTGCGGCGAGTGCGTCGGCCGCGCCGGGCTCACGTTTCGCGAACGACATCAGCATTCCCAGCGCCGCCATGGTCACGAGCAGCGACGACAGGCCGGACGAGACCAGCGGCAGCGGGACCCCGGTGATCGGCAGCAGCCCCAGCACCGCCCCGATGTTCACCATGGCCTGGATCACGATCCAGGCGGTGGCGCCGGCCGCCGCGAGCCGGATGAACGTGTCGTCCACCCGCCGGGCGATCCGCAGCCCGGCGTAGGCCAGCGCCCCGTACAGGAACGACACGCACAGGGTCCCCACCAGCCCCAGCTCCTCGCCGACGATCGCGAAGATGAAGTCGGTGGTGTCGTTCGGCACCCAGCCCCACTTCTGCCTGCTGGCACCGAGCCCGACCCCGAACCAGCCGCCGGACCCGACCGCCCACTTGCCCTGGATGCCCTGCATGTCCTGGCCCAGCGGGCCGCCCCGCGGGTCGAGGAAGACCGTCAGCCGGTGCAGCCGGTACCCGGCCACCACCACCAGGATGAGCAGCACCAGCCCGATCATGGCGAGGATGCCCATGTAAAAGCGGGCGGGGGTCCCGATCACCCACAGCAGCGCCAGGAAGATCACCAATAGCACGAAGGTGGTGCCCAGATCGTCGCCGAGCATCACCAGCATGCTCAGCGCGCCGGTGCCCAGCAGCAGCGGGATGAGCAGCTGCCGCCAGTCATCCAGCTGGCGGAGCCTCTCCTTGCGGGCCAGCAGGTCGGCTCCCCACAGCACGAACGCCAGCTTGGCGAGCTCGGACGGCTGGATCGTGACCGGCCCGACCTGCAGCCAGCGCTCCGCCCCGCCGCTGGTGGCGCCCATCACCAGCACCAGCAGCAGCCCGATCACCGACACGAACATGAGCGGGTAGGCAGCGGCCCGGAACACCGATGGCCTGGCCCTGGCCGCCAGCCACATGCAGGGAATCCCGATCGCCACCCCCACCAGCTGGTGCTGGAAGCCGGCGTAGGGCGGCCAGCCGTGGATCAGCGAGTCCGCCGTGGAGGTGGACAGGACCATGACCAGGCCGAGCGCGATCAGCAGGGTGGTGATGCCGAGGATCAGGTAGTAGGGGGTGAGCGGCCGATCGAGGACCGCGAGCGCGCCAGCGAGAATGTCCCGGAGGCCCGCCGGGCGGCCGGGCCGCCGCGCCGCGCTCCGCTCCCCCGTGCCAGCCCGGGGGGACGCCGCCCCCAGGCCCCCCGGCCCCGTCGCGAGATTCATGACCCTAGTGTCCGGGCTGGTGACGGCACTGGCCGGGACATCCGTGGCGTGTCGCCACGGAAAGCGCTACTTCGGCATCCACTCCACATAGAAAACGCCGAGCCCGAGCGCCACGAACAGGCCCGCGATCAGCCAGAACCTGATCACGATGGTGGTCTCCGCCCACCCG
>DASQSC010000182.1:0-2298 GCA_035642555.1 Streptosporangiaceae bacterium
GATCAGGGCCGCGAACGCGGTGAGGGTGAGGGAGGACCACATCAGCGTGCGCATCGGCGGCGGCTGGTGGCCGGCCGGCCAGGCGAGCCGGGCCAGGACCGCGTTCCAGCCCGAGCGGGCGGCCAGGAACACCGCCACCAGCAGCGCGAACACCGGCCAGGGCCCGCCGAAGGCATACAGCCAGCGCAGATCATGGAAGATGCTCAGTGGTGGCAGGGCAGTGACCTGCGGGGCGAGTGAGCGCGCCGCCGGGGCAAGCGTCGCCAGCAGGGCGGCCTCGGCCATCGCGCCGATGCTGGCGGCGGCCAGCAGGCCGTACCTGGTAGTGAACCCCGTCCCGCGCCCCGGCATGTACCGGCTTCACCCCCTACGAGAATTATCTCAGTCCCGTAGGCGCCGGAGAAACTGGCGGGTCCGTGAGTCTCGCGGGCTGCCGAGGAACTCGCCGGGCGGGGCGCCGGCGAGTACCGCGAATCGGTTCATAAGGAACGGGTCATACCGGTCCGGCGCAAGCCGCCGGGGAAGCTGTGCAGGGACTCACAGCCCTCCGGCGTGACCAGCATCAGCTCCCCGGTCTGCACCCCCGCCCGCTCGTCCGGGGTGATCACGTTCGGCTGCAGGACCACGGTCATGCCCGCCGTGAACGTGAAGTCCGGTGAGATTGAGGATTCCACCGCGGAACGGGAAATTACCGGGGGGAGGTAGCCGCCGCCGAAACCGTGGACCAGGTCGTCAAAGACCGTGTATCCGGCCCGCTTGATCACGCTGGCGGCGTCGAGCAGGTCGGCGGCGGTCGCGCCGTGCCGGAGCCGGGCCGCCATGGCCGTGAACGCCGCCTCGGCCGTGGCATGCAGGTCCGCGTACAGCGGCGGCGGCTCGCCGTCCACCGCGAACGTGCGCAGCAGCTGCCCCGGGTAGCCGCCGTAGCTGGCGCTTACCTCGCAGGTCAGGGCGTCGCCAGCGGCCAGCGGGCGAGCGGAAGGCCACTGCCTCGGCACGCACGTCTGGGGCTGGCTCATGGGAGTGGCGCAAAGGTAATGGATATGGTTCTGGCCGCCGGCGGGGAGGTAGGCGGCCTCGATCGCAGCGCAGCACTCAGCCTCGGTCACGCCGGGCCGGGCCGCCTCCCGCAGGGCCGTGACCGCATCGTCGGTCATCCGCGCCCCCGTCCGCAGCCAGCTGATCTCCTCCTCCGACTTGACCAGCCGCAACCGCGTGTACTCCGGGTCCAGGAACACGATCTCGGCGGCGGCGTTACTCAATGCTGCCCCGGCCCGGGCAGGCACTCCTCCGATAACACCTAGCTTGGGCAGGCGGCCCCGCCCGGCGGCCAGCAAGTCCAGGGCGGCCGCGAGAGCAGAACGGCCGCCGGGCCGGACGTCGGTGCCGGGCGCCATCCGCCGCGCGTTCGGCACGTGGTTGTTGAAGCACACCCACATGACGTCGCGCTCACCGGGGACCACCAGCAGCGCCGCCTCCCTGGTCACCGGCCAGCCGGTGACCCAGGCGATGCCTGACCCGGCCCGCTCGGCCCCGTACACCAGGCACGCCCCGGTGCCGCGCTCCGCCATGACGTCCGCCAGCGCCTCCCGGCGCCGCCGCATCTCCGGCGGGCTGAAGGCGGGGTATTCACTCAGTGGATGCCTGCCCGGCCCAGTAGCCCGGCGACCGGAGTGTCTCGGCCATCTTCTGCGGCGTCTCGAAGCCGGGCGCCATCGACGCCGACGTGCCAGGCAGCACCTCGTGGTGGGCGATGTTCAGCATCCGGAGCCAGCTCTGCTGGCCGAACGTGAGCGCGATGGCGCACCCGAGCTCGACCAGTTCCGGCTCGCTGAAGTGCCGGTACATCCGCTCCCAGAACGCGTCGTCGGCCGGTATCCGCCATGCGATCGCCTCGGCGTAGGCGAGCGCCGCCTTCTCCCGCTCGGAGTAGCGGTCCGACGTCTCGAAGTTGAGCAGCTCGTCGTACTTAGCTTCGGCCAGTCCCGCGGCGGCCGCCTTCACCGAGCGCTGGTTGCCGCAGTACTCGCAGTTCACCGAGCGGGAGATGTACACCCGGCAGAGTTCCTTGATGCCGTGGTCGCAGACGCCGTTGCGGAAGATGTCGCGCCAGGAGTCGGCGAAGGACCAGAAGGCGGCGGGCACGTGGGCGCGTACCGCCGAGCTTTCCGGCCGCGGGGTGCCCTCCCGGGCGCACCGCTCCATCTCCGCCCGCATGGCCTCGTCCATCTGCTCGACCGGCACGTAGCTGATCCGCTGCCTGTCCGACACCCGAACCTCCTCATGCTGACCCGCGGA
>DASQSC010000183.1:0-3280 GCA_035642555.1 Streptosporangiaceae bacterium
GGTCGAGCGCGGCCTGGCCATGGTGGACGGTGTGCTGCTGCTGGTGGACGCGGGCGAGGGGCCGCTGCCGCAGACAAGGTTCGTCCTCCGGAAGACCCTGCAGGCGGGGCTGCCGGTGGTGCTGGTGATCAACAAGGTGGATCGCGCTGACGCCCGCATCGCCGAGGTGGTGGACGCCTGCTATGAGCTGTTCCTGGATCTGGACGCGACCGAGGAGCAGATCGAGTTCCCGATCGTGTACGCGTCGGCCCGGGCGGGGCGGGCCTCGCTGGCCCGGCCGGACGACGGCACCCTGCCGGACTCGCCGGACCTGGAACCGCTGTTCGCGGTGCTGCGCGACGCCATCCCGCCGCCGTCCTACACCCCCGGCGCGCCGTTGCAGGCGCACGTCACCAACCTGGACGCGTCCTCCTACCTGGGCCGGATCGCGCTGTGCCGGGTGCAGGAGGGCACCATCCGGCGTGGCCAGCAGGTGGCCTGGTGCCGCCGGGACGGGTCGGTGCAGCAGGTGAAGGTCTCAGAGTTGTTCGTTACCGAGGCGCTGGACCGGGTGCCGGCGGCGGCGGCGGGGCCGGGCGACATCATCGCGGTCGCCGGGATCGCGGACATCATGATCGGGGAGACCCTGGCCGACCCGGACGACCCGCGGCCGCTGGCGCTGATCACGGTGGACGAGCCAGCGGTGGCGGTCACGCTCGGGGTGAACACCTCCCCGCTCGCCGGCCGGGAGAAGGGCACCAAGCTCACCGCCCGGCTGGTGCGCGAGCGGCTGGAGCGGGAGCTGGTCGGCAACGTGTCGCTGCGGGTGCTGCCAACCGACCGCCCGGACACCTGGGAGGTCCAGGGCCGGGGCGAGCTGGCGCTGGCGGTGCTGGTGGAGACCATGCGGCGGGAGGGATACGAGCTGACCGTGGGCCGTCCCACCGTGGTCACCAGGGACTTCGACGGAAAGCTCCACGAACCGGTCGAGCGGCTGGCGGTGGACGTGCCGGAGGAGTTCCTGGGGGCGGTCACCTCGCTGCTGGCGTCCCGCAAGGGCCGGCTGGAGAACATGACCAACCATGGCACCGGCTGGGTCCGGCTGGAGTACGTGGTGCCGGCCCGCGGGCTGATCGGGTTCCGGACCGAGTTCCTCACCGACACCCGCGGGACCGGCCTGGCACACCACGTGTTCGAGGATTACGAGCCCTGGTCGGGGCCGATGCGGGTGCGGCCGACCGGATCACTGGTGGCCGACCGGACCGGCACCGCCACCAGTTACGCGTGCTTCGCCTTGCAGGAACGCGGGTCGCTGCTGGTGGGGCCCGGCACCGAGGTGTACGAGGGCATGATCGTGGGGGAGAACCCGCGGGCCGACGACATGGACGTGAACATCACCCGCGAGCGCAAGCTGTCCAACGTGCGCCAGTCCACCGGGGAGGAACTGGAGCGGCTGGTCCCGCCCCGCGTGCTCAGCCTGGAGCAGGCACTGGAGTTCTGCGCCGCCGACGAGTGCGCCGAGGTCACGCCCTCGCAGATCCGGCTCCGCAAAACCGTGCTCGACGGCAAGGAACGTTTCCGCCAGCGCGCCCGCCGCGCCCGCGGCGAATAACCCCGCGCGCGCCCGCGGCGAGCGAGCCCGCTCGCGGCCGGGCCGCGTTGGTGAGTCCCGCCCGGGATTCATGGGTTATCCACTGTCGCCGGATTCTGGGTGGCGCCGCGGCGGGGGCGTAGCCAGGCTGGCAGGCGTGAGTGACAGCTTCCGGCAGCAGCAGCGCGACCTGCTCTGGCTGCAGCGCGGCGTGATCACCCGGCAGCAGGCGCTCGCCGCCGGGCTGAGCAGCAAGACGATCGAGAGCCGGCTGTGGGGCGGGCGGTGGCAGCGGCTCCACCGCGGCGTCTACGCGACCTTCAGCGGGGAGGTGCCGCGCCCCGCCCAGCTCTGGGCGGCCGTGCTCAAGGCGGGGCCCGCGGCGGTGCTCAGTCATCAGACAGCAGCAGAATTACATGGCCTGCTCGACATGCCGGCGCCGCTGATCCACGTCACGGTGCCTGTCGGCAGTACGATCAGCCGCCCGTCGCAGGTAGTGATCCATTACTCCGGGCGGCTGGCGCTGGCCCGCCATCCGGCGATGGCCCCGCCGCGCACCCGGGTCGCCGATACGGTGCTAGACCTCGCCGGATCGGCAGCCACCCTGGACGACGCGGTCGGCCTGGTGCTGCGCGCGGTGGGAAGGCGCCGGATCACAGCCGACCAGATGGCTGCGGCCATTCACACCCGGAGCCGGGTGCGCTGGCGAGCTGACCTGCTGCGGGCGGTCGGCGCCGCCGGCGAGGGCGCGCACTCGCTGCTCGAATACCGGTACGGGAGGCGGGTCGAGGCCGCGCATGGGCTGCCGCGCGGCAACCGGCAGCGCCCGGTGGCCCGGGGCCGGCGCCGTGAGTACCAGGACATCGCCTATGAGCGCTACCGGACCGTGGTTGAGCTCGACGGGCAGGCCGCGTACCCGGCCGAAGCGCGCTGGCTCGACCTGGGCCGCGACAATGCCAACGCCGCTTCCGGCGAGGTCACGTTGCGGTTCGGGTGGCCGGACGTCTCGCAGCGGCCTTGCCTCACCGCCGCACTGATCGGCGGCACCCTGGCGCACCGGGGCTGGCGGGGCCAGCTGCGCCGGTGCGGCCCTGCCTGCCCGCTCCCTGGCGGCTGATTCGATCAGCGTTACGACTTTTACCCCTCATAGGGGGTGAAAGTCGGAAAGATCATGGGAGGCGCCGCGGGGAAGGCAGCGCTTGCTACTTGACGAGGCCCAGGTAGACGAGGCTGGCGAGGCCGGCCACCAGGCAGTAGATGCCGAACGGGGTGAGGGTGCGGGTCCGGAAGTAACGGACCAGGAACCGCACCGACAGGTACGCGCCGATGCCGGACAGGATGCTGCCGACCAGGATCGGCCCGTGGATGCCCTTGCCCAGCGGGCCGAACAGGTCCGGGATCTTCAGCACGCCCGCGGCCAGGATCACCGGGGTGGCGAGCAGGAACGCGAACCGGGCCGCGTCCTCGCGGGACAGCCCGCGCACCATGCCGGCCACCATCGTCACGCCGTCCCGGCTGATGCCCGCCAGCAATGCCAGGATCTGCGCCAGGCCGATGATCACGGCCTCCAGGTACCCGACCTTCGACAGCCGCCGGTCGGACTCGACCGCCAGGGCCACTTCCTCGTTGCGGATCACCGGCTGGCTGGCTGCGTGCCGGCCAGCGCCCGGGCGGCCAGCGCTCACCCGGCCTGCCCCGGGCTGACCCATG
>DASQSC010000184.1:0-3513 GCA_035642555.1 Streptosporangiaceae bacterium
ACCCGGCTGAGCTTCGCCCCGGCCGCCGTGAGCAAGATCAGCGACAGCACGGGCAGCTGGAGTAGCCTGATGATCTCGATCATCGTCAGCGCCCCATCGCGATCGTCGCGTTGAAGCAGCCCCGTTCGAGGTCACCGCCCAGCGCCGCGAAGCTCATCGCGGTCAGGTCCGCGATCCGGCCGCGCGGTGAGGTCCCGCAGGTCATGCACCGGTCGCAGAACAGCCGGGCCACCGCGCCGCAGCCGGTGACCGGCAGCGCGCCGGCGGTGCCGGTGCACTCGTTGCGCACCTGCAGCATGCTCCCGACCGCCAGGTAGGGCAGGTCACAGCAGGCAACGCCGGGATGCTCGGCGCAGCCGGCCGCCGGGTCGATCGCCGGGTAGGAGAGGCCCTCCGCCGGCTCGCTGCCCGCGGGCTCGTGCCAGGTGGCCGAGCCCCGCAGCGTCCCGGGCTCGCGCCCGGCCACCACCGGGACCCGGGCCGGCTGGTCGGCCCGGTAGCCGGGCTGGGCCGTGGCCGGGACGGTGGCCTGCAGCGTGCCTCCCTCGCGTACGCCGATCAGGTCGACCAGGTGCCCCGGCTCCAGCCGCGGGAAACGGACCTGGATGCGGCTGACGGAGCCGGGCGAGATGACCACCGGCTGCGGATCCTTGGTCAGCCCGGCGCCGACCAGCAGCTCGTCCCGGCTCCGTTCCAGGATCGTGCCGGTGACCCGGCCGATCGCGGCCCAGATGGCATCGGCGACCCGCGGCCGGTCCGCGCTGGCGCGCACGATCACCCGGTCCCCCGGCAGCAGCAGGTTCCCGGCCGCCACCGGAGCGCCCCGCCAGATGACCGTCGCCGGGCCCAGGACGAACCGTACCTCCTGCCCGCCGCAGTCGAGCACGACCACGTGCGGGCTCGCGTCGAGCAGGGTCCCGGTGGCCACCAGGAACGGCTCAGCCCGCCCGGCTGGCCCGGGTGCGGCGCCCGCCGGCGCCGGGGCACGCCCGCCCAGCGCACCGCCTGCCGCCCCACTACCCGCCGGGGCGCTACCCGCCGGGGCGGCACCTGCCTGGACATCTTCTGCCGGGGCACGCCGGACACCATCCGCAGCCGGGAAGACCGCCGCCTTGTAGAACCTGCGACGGTCGTTCCTGACGGCCGCTCCCGGGCCGGCACAACGAGCGCAGCAACGGATGCCTGCGCGTTCGGCCATCTGCCCTCCCGGGGGCGTGCCTCACCAGCCCCCTGACCATGCGCAATGATCAGCGCCCGCGTCAAGTGGTTTGAGGTGATTCCGGTTTCAGGCTACGCAGTCGCGGCAGCCCAGCGGGAGGATATCCGGTCACCGGCCCGCCCCGGCCAGCGCCAGGCCGGCCCAGAACACCCGGCCCGCCACACAGTGATAGGCGTGGCTATTGAACACGTCCTGGGTACGGTTGCCTTGTGAGCGTCGGGGGCGATCACGCGGCGGCCGGGTTCGCGCCTGGGCGGCCCATTCCTGGACGGCCCGTGCCCGGGCCGTCCCCTTCCGGGCGGCCCGCCTCCGGCCGGGCCGCCGCCGAGGACGTGGGTTTCCGGGAGTACGTGACAGCGCGGCGCGGATCGCTGCTGCGGATGGCCTACCTGCTGACCCGCAACCTCGCGGACGCGGAGGACCTGCTGCAGGCCGCGCTGGCCAAGACGTTCCAGGCGTGGGACCGGATCCAGGATCCTGGCGCGCTGGACGGGTACGTCCGCCGGGCCATGGTGAATACGCATATCTCCTGGTGGCGCCGTCGGCGGCTGGAGGAGTACCCCACCGAGGAGATACCGGACCGGCCGGTGGACGACCACGCGGGCACGAGCGAGCTGCACGACACGCTGCGCCGGGCGCTCGACCGGCTGCCGGAGCGGATGCGGACGGCGGTCGTGCTCCGCTACTACGAGGACATGAGCGAGGCCGAGATCGCCGATGTGCTCGGGGTGAGCCAGGGCACGGTCAAGAGCACCGTCTCCCGCGGGGTCGCGAAGCTCCGGATCGACGCAGAGCTGCTGGAAGGGTGACGATTCGGCGGGAGCGTGGCACGATCCCCACCAGGACCACTGTGCGCCCCGGCTGCCCGGCCCGGCGCTCCCGGCAGGAGGTGGACCGTGCGCAGCACGATGATGGACTTTCCGCTGACCGTGACCTCGATCCTGCGGTACGGCAGTTCCGCCTACGGCGGCCGCGAGGTTGTGACGTTCACCGGTGAGTCCACCCGGCGCCAGACCTACGAGGAGACGGGGGCCAGGGCCGCGCGGCTGGCGAACGCCCTGCGCCGGCTCGGTATCGACGGCGATCAGCGGGTCGGCACGCTGCTGTGGAACAACGCCGAGCACCTGGAGGTGTACCTGGCCGTGCCCTCGATGGGCGCGGTGCTCCACACCCTCAACCTCCGCCTCGACCCGGCCCAGCTCGGTTACATCGCGACCCACGCCGGCGACCAGGCGGTGGTCGTTGACGCCACGCTGGTGCCGCTGCTGGCGCAGGTGCTGCCGCACGCCGGGACCATCCGGCATGTGCTCGTGACCGGCCCGGCCGGGACCGCCGCCCCGGGCGCCGCCGAGCTCGCCGGGCCCGGCCGCCAGGTGCACTCCTACGAGGAACTGCTCGGGGCTGAGACAGACTCGTTCCAATGGCCCGGACTCGATGAGAAATCGGCGGCGGCCATGTGCTATACGAGCGGTACCACCGGCCTGCCCAAGGGCGTCGCCTACAGTCACCGGTCCGCCTACCTGCACTCCATGGCCGTCTGCCAGGGGAACGCGTTCGGCATGTCCGAGCAGGACCGGGTGCTGCCGGTGGTGCCGATGTTCCACGCCAACGCGTGGGGCCTGCCGTACGCCGCGGTGATGTCGGGCGCGGACCTGATCATGCCGGACCGGTTCCTGCAGCCCGCGGCGCTGGCGCAGCTGATCGAGGCGGAACGGCCGACGATCGCGGGTGCGGTCCCCACGATTTGGAACGGTTTGCTGCAGCATGTTCGCGAGCACGGCGGTGATCTATCGTCGCTGCGGATCGTCCCGTGCGGCGGCTCGGCGGTGCCGCATTCGCTGATCGAGGCGTACGAGAAGGAGCTCGGGGTCCGGATCGTCCAGGCCTGGGGCATGACCGAGACCTCGCCGATCGGCAGCATGGCGCACCCGCCGGCCGGGGTGCCGGCCGAGGAAGCCTGGGCCTACCGGGACACCGCCGGCAGGCTGGTGTGCGGGGTGGAGGCCAGGCTGGCCGGGGACGGCGGGGACATCCTGCCGCACGACGGCAAGGCCGTCGGCGAGGTCGAGGTCCGGGGGCCGTGGGTCACCGGCTCCTACTACCAGGACGACGATCCGGGCAAGTTCCACGATGGCTGGCTGCGCACCGGCGACGTCGGGACCATTGACCCGCTCGGCTTCGTGACCCTCACCGACCGGGCCAAGGACGTGATCAAGTCCGGCGGCGAGTGGATCTCGTCCATGGAACTGGAGAACGCCCTGATGGGGCACCCGGACGTGGCCGAGGCGGCGGTG
>DASQSC010000185.1:0-3171 GCA_035642555.1 Streptosporangiaceae bacterium
GAGGCGGACGTGGCGGCCGCGTTCGCCCATGCGGCTCACGCCGGCGGCGGCGGCCTGGGCTACCAGCCGATCGCCGCGGCCGGATGGCACGGCGCGATCCTGCACTGGACGCGCAACGACGCGCCGCTGCATCCCGGCGAGCTGATCGTGCTCGACGCCGGGGCGGAGACCCGCACCCTCTACACCGCCGATGTCACCCGGACCTACCCGGTCTCCGGCACGTTCACGGCGGCTCAGCGCGACGTGTATGACATCGTGCTCGCGGCGCAGCAGGACGCGCTCGCCGCCATCCGTCCCGGCCAGCCGTTCCGCGGCTACCACCGGGCGGTGGCCGCGGCGCTGGCCGGCGGGCTGGAAAAGCTCGGCGTGCTCCCGGTGCCCGCGGCCGAGTCGCTGCGCGAGGACAGCGGCCTGCACCGGCGCTGGACCCTCTGCGCCCCCGGGCACATGCTCGGCCTGGACGTCCACGACTGCGGGGACGCTCCGGCCAGCTCCTACATCGACGGCGTGTTCGCGGCGGGCCAGGTGCTGACCGTGGAGCCGGGGCTGTACTTCCAGCGCGACGACTCCCTCGTGCCCGCTCCGCTGCGCGGCCTGGGCGTCCGGATCGAAGACGACGTGCTGGTCACCGCGGACGGCTGCGAGGTGCTGAGCGCGGGCCTGCCCCGCGAGCCCGCCGCGGTCGAGGAGTGGCTGGCCGGAGCCTGAGCCCGGCGGCGGTCGGCCCGGCCAGTCGGCTCACCGCAGGCCGCGGCGGTCACCCCGCTCGGCGCTGCTCGGCGATGGAGTTACCGCCGTCGACGACCAGGCACTCGCCGGTGACGTAGGAGGCACCGGGCGTGGCCAGCCAGGCAACGGCGGCCGCGACCTCTTCCGGCGCGGCACTGCGGCCGATCGGCGTGGCCTGTCCCTGCTCGCGTTCCGCCGGGGTCTGGGAGCCGGTCGCGATCCAGCCGGGGGCCACCGCGTTGACGGTGATCTGGTGCCGGGCGGTGTCCACCGCGACCGCCCGGGTGAGGCCGGTCATGCCTGCCTTGGCGGTGGCGTAGCCGACATCCTCCCGGATCGCCATGACCGGGCCGGTCAGGCTGGCCACCATCACGACCCGGCCCCAGCCGCGGCTGATCATGGCCGGCAGGGCCGCCCGGGTGACCAGGAACGCGGTGGTCAGGTTGCGCGCCAGCGACGCCTGCCAGGTGGCCAGGCTCATG
The DNA here is from genome assembly GCA_035642555.1 of Streptosporangiaceae bacterium. Lineage (GTDB taxonomy): Bacteria > Actinomycetota > Actinomycetes > Streptosporangiales > Streptosporangiaceae > JAIRTY01. The sequence continues at coordinate 1,212 of DASQSC010000185.1, forward strand.
CTGTCGGCGCCGCCGGACTCGAACACCGGGCTGGCGGCGGAGACCATGCCGGCGTTGTTGACCAGGATGTCGAGCCGCCCCCACCGTTCCAGTGCCGCCGACACCAGCCCGGCGGCGGCGTCCTCGCCGGTCAGGTCCGCCACCGCCCCGGCCGCGTCGAAGCCGGCCTGCCGCAGCTCACCCACCCGTTCCTCGACCCGGGAGGTGGTCGCGCTGATCATCACCGCGGCGCCGAGCCCGGCCAGCAGCCGGGCGCTGGCGAAACCGATGCCGGCGGGGCTGCCGGTCCCGGTGACCAGGGCCACCCGGCCGGTCAGGTCGAACGCGGCTGGGATCGGCATCCCCGCATCCTAACCGGGCGGCAGGCATCATCTCGGCCGGGTGCCGACGGCATCGCCCTGGCCAGGAAAGAGACGGTTCCGGCCGCAAGATACCCTGCCTGGCGTGGCTATGGCAGAGCGCGCGGATCCGCTGGCGAGCACGCCGCCGGCGTTCGCGGAGCAGGCGGCGCTGGCGGTGCTCAGGGACGCCTTCGGCAGGGACGGCACGCTGGTCCCGCTGGCCGGCGAGCGGGACCAGAACTTCCGCGTGGACACGGCGGACGGCCAGCGCTTCCTGCTCAAGATCTCCAACCCGGCCGATGCCACGTCCACGCTCGACATGCAGGCCGCGGCGCTGCGCCAGATCGAGCGGGCCGACCCCGGCCTGCCGGTGATGCGCCCGCTGCCGGCCCCCGCCGGGCAGCCCTGGGCGCAGGTGCAGGGGCCGGACGGGCGCGGCTACCCGGTGCGGCTGTTTAGCTTCCTGCCCGGGCGAACTGTCGCGGCACCGGCGCTGACCCCGGGCGCCATCCGTTCGTTCGGGACAATGACTGCGCGGCTCGGCCGGGCCCTGCGCGGTTTCTTCCACCCGGCGGCCGACTACGAGGTCCTGTGGGGCCTGCAGCATGCGCTCAAGCTGCGCCCGCTGCTCGCCCACATCAGCGACCCCGGCCGGCAGGCCCAGGTGCGGCAGGTCCTGGAGCGGTACCAGGCCCGGGTCGCCCCCGCCCTGCCCGGCCTGCGCGCCCAGGTGATCCACGGCGACATGAGCCTGGACAACGTGCTGCTGGACGAGGACCTGCGGGTCAGCGGGATCGTGGACTTCGGGGACATGACGCACGCGCCGCTGGTGTGCGACCTCGCGGTGGCGGTCGCCGACGTGCTGCACGGCCGCGGCGACGCCATCGACGCCGCCGAGACGCTGATCGCCGGCTACGCCTGCGTCACGCCGCTGGAGGACGAGGAGGCCGAGCTGCTCGCCGACCTGGTCGCGGCGAGGCTCGCCACCGAGGTCACGATCACCGCGTGGCGGCGCGGGCTCTACCCCGCCAACATGGCCTACAGCGGCAGCGGCGAGCCGGGCGCCCGCGACTTCCTCGACCGGATCGAGGCGGCGGGCGCGGACGCGGTGCGGCGCCGGTTCCGGCACGCCGCCCTCGGCCTCCCCTACCGGCCGGTCCCCACCGGCGAGCTGCTCGCGCGCAGGCAGCGGGTGCTGCCGCGGTCACCGCTGTTCTACGAGCACCCGCTACACCTGGTCCAGGGCGAGGGCGTATGGCTCTGCGACCCGTCCGGCCGCCGCTACCTGGACTGCTACAACAACGTGCCGGTGGCCGGTCACAGCCACCCGGCGGTGGCGCGCGCGGTCGCCGCGCAGCAGCGGCTGCTCGCGACCCACAGCCGCTACCTGCACGAGGCGGTCGTCGAGCTGTCCGAACGGCTCCGGGCCACCCTCCCGCCGTCGCTGGACGCGGTCCTGATCGTGAATTCCGGTAGCGAGGCCAACGACCTGGCCTGGCGGATAGCCCGCGCCGCGACCGGGCGGGGCGGCGCGATCGTGACCGCCTGCGCCTATCACGGGCTGACCGAGGCCACCCACGCCCTGTCCCCGGAGGAATGGGCCGCCGGGGAGAAGCCGC
>DASQSC010000186.1:0-5776 GCA_035642555.1 Streptosporangiaceae bacterium
TTCATCGCGTCCGACCCGGTATGGGCGCGCAAGTTCACCGAGGCGGGCGTGCCGATCATCGGCGACGACATCAAGTCCCAGGTGGGCGCCACCATCACGCACCGGGTGCTGGCCCGGCTGTTCGAGGACCGCGGGGTCGAGCTGCTGCGCACCTACCAGCTCAACGTCGGCGGCAACATGGACTTCATGAACATGCTGGAGCGCAGCAGGCTCCAGTCCAAGAAGATCTCCAAGACCCGCTCGGTCACCTCCCAGATCCCGCACGAGATGGAGAAGGCTGACGTGCACATCGGCCCGGCCGACCACGTGCCGTGGCTGAACGACCGGAAGCTGGCGTTCGTCCGGCTCGAGGGGCGCGCGTTCGGGGACGTGCCGCTCAGCCTCGAATACAAGCTGGAGGTGTGGGACTCGCCGAACTCGGCCGGGGTCATCATCGACGCGGTGCGCGCCGCCAAGATCGCCCGCGACCGCGGCATCGGCGGCCCGCTGCTGTCGGCCGCGTCCTACTTCATGAAGTCGCCGCCCCAGCAGTGTGGCGATGATGCGGCCAGGGACGCGGTGGAGAAGTTCATTACCGGAGCCGCGGAACGGTAGCCCCGTCGTGGTCCCGGAGGCCCGGCAGGGAACCCTGCCGGGCCTCCGGGTGCCGGCGGAACCGCGGATAGGCTGAGGCCGTGCGAGTCCCAGCGGGCCTCTCGTTGCTGCGGGCCGACCTGCGGCTGATGCTGCGCGAGCCGGACTTCCGGCGGCTGCTGACGACCAGGCTGGTGTCGCAGGCGGGGGATGGCGCTTTCACGGCGGGGATCGGCGCCTACGTGTTCTTCACCCAGAACACGTTCCCCGACCCTGCCTCGGCTGCTGCCGCGTTCGCCGTGCTCTACCTGCCGTACTCGCTGATCGGCCCGTTCGCCGGGGTGTTCATCGACCGCTGGTCCCGGCGGCAGATCCTGGCCTGGTCGGCGGTGATCCGGGCGGCCTTCGTCGCGCTCACCGGCTGGCTGGTCTGGTCCGGGACCACCGGCGTGCCGATGTACGTGAGCGTGCTGCTGGTGCTCGGGGTGAACCGCTTCTTCCTGTCCTCGCTGTCGGCCGCGCTCCCGCACGTGGTGGCCGAGGACAGCCTGGTCACCGCGAACTCGCTGACCACGACCGCGGGGACGGTCACCAGCTTCCTGGGCGGGCTGATCGGCCTGGCGGTGCACGTGGTGTCCGGCGGCGGCCGGAGCAACTCGGCGCTCATCCTGCTCGCGGCCGGGGTGGCCTACCTGCTCGCCGGTACCGCGGCCACGACCATGCGCCGGGACCGGCTCGGCCCGCCCCCGCTGGCCCTGGGGCGGGCGCGGGCCAGTGTGCCGCACGAACTGTCGCTGGTGGCGCGGGGCCTGGTGAGCGGCGCCAGGCACGCGTGGCGGCAGCGCCCGGCGGCGGCCGCCCTCGGCGTGACCGCCAGCCAGCGGGTCTGGTACGGGATCCTGTTCCTGATGTCGATCCTGCTGTACCGGAACTACTTCTACTCCGGCTCCAGCGCGAACAGCTCGCTCGGGCACTTCGCCCTGGTCGTGATCGCGGCGGCGATCGGCTACGGCACGGCGGCGGTGGTCACCCCGCTGGCCACCAGGCGGCTCGCCAAGCAGGCCTGGATGACGCTGCTGCTGACGGCGGGCGGGATCGTCACCGGAGTGCTGGGGCCCACCTTCGCCCAGCCCGCGTTCCTGGTCATCGCGTTCGCGCTGGGAGTCGCCGCGCAGGGGATCACCATTTGCGCCACCACGATCATCCAGCAGGTCATGGGCGACGCCTACCGGGGCCGCGTGTTCGCCCTCTGGGACATGCTGTTCAACGTCCCGTTCGTGGTCGGCGCGGTGGTCGCGGCACAGGTCATCCCGGATGACGGGAAGTCGTACCCGCTGCTGCTGCTGACCGCGGCCGGGTACCTGGCGTCAGCAGCGGGCTACGGCTTCGTCAGCCGTCACTCGCTGGCCGGCGGGCCCGCCGGGCCGCCGGGGCCCGGCGGCGAGGAGACCCCCTCGGCCTCCGCCCAGCGCAGCAGCTCCTGAGTGGCCCGTTCTCGGCCCAGCGGCCCCTGCTCGATCCGCAGCTCCAGCAGGTACCGGTAGGCCCGGCCGACCAGCGGCCCCGGCGGTATCCCGAGGACCCGCATGATCTCGTTGCCGTCCAGGTCTGGCCGCAGCTTGTCCAGCTCTTCCTGGGCCGCTAGCTCGGCAATCCTCCGTTCGAGATGATCGTAGGCCCGTGCCAGCCGCTCGGCCTTCCGCTTGTTCCTGGTGGTGCAGTCGGCGCGGGTCAGCGCGTGCAGGCGGGTCAGCAGCGGCCCGGCGTCGCGCACGTACCGCCGCACCGCCGCGTCGGTCCACTCCCCCTCGCCGTAGCCGTGGAACCGCAGGTGCAGCCCGACCAGCTTGGACACGTCGCGCACCACGTCGCCGGGGAACCGGAGCGCTTCCAGCCGGGACCGGGCCATCCGCGCGCCAACGGCCTCGTGGTGGTGGAACGCGACCCGGCCGTCCGGCAGCAGGGTGCGGGTCTTCGGCTTGCCGATGTCGTGCAGCAGCGCGGCCAGCCGCAGCCGCAGGTCTCGGTGCAGGCTGTAGCGGCCCTCCAGCCCGATCGCCTGCGCCAGCACGGTCAGCGTGTGCTGGTAGACGTCCTTGTGCCGGAAGTGCTCGTCGGCCTCCAGCCGCAGCCGGGGCACCTCGGGCAGCACCTGGTCGGCCACCCGGGTGTCGACCATCAGTTCGATGCCCCGGCCCGGTCCGTCCGTGCTGTCGGCCCGCATCAGCTTGGTGAGCTCGTCGGACACCCGCTCGGGCGACACCAGCTCCGGCTCCAGCCGCCCGGCCAGCTCGGTCATGGCCTCCCGCGCCTCCGGCGCGACCGAGAACCCGAGCTGGGCGGCGAACCGGGCGGCCCGGAGCATCCGCAGCGGGTCGTCGGTGAACGACTCCTCCGGGCTGGCGGGCGTGCGCAGCACCCGGTCGCGCAGGTCCCGCAGGCCGCCGAACAGGTCGACCAGCTCCAGCGAGGGCAGCCTGGCGGCCATCGCGTTCACGGTGAAGTCACGCCGGGACAGGTCGCCGGCCAGCGAAGTGCCGTAGTCCACCGCTGGCTTGCGGGAGCGCGGGTGGTATTTCTCGCTGCGGTAGGTGGTGACCTCGCAGATCAAGTCGCCCTTGCGCAGGCCCACCGTGCCGAAGGCGATCCCCACCTCCCACACCTTGTCCGCCCAGCCGCGGGCGAGCGCCAGCACCTGCTCCGGCCGGGCGTCGGTGGCGAGGTCCAGGTCGCCGTGGCCGCGGCGCAGGAACACGTCCCGGACGGTGCCCCCGACCAGGGCCAGTTCGTGGCCGTCGGCGGCGAACCGGCGGCCGAGCGCGGCCACCGGAGCCGCGGCCGTGCGCAGCAGCCGGGCGGCGGCCTGCTGCTGGCCCGGGGTAAGAGAGGTGGAGTCCGGCACGGGCATCGAGCGTAGGCCGTGCCAGCCGCCGCCGGAAACCGGCCAGTCGATTCGGTAGGCTGCTCGGGTGCCGGCAATAGCATTTCCGGCATGCCACGTCAACGCTCCGTGCTCGCCTCCTGCCGGCCGGGGCCGCCCTGGGAGGGCCGGGTGAGGCATGCCGATCGTGCTGCAACGGTCAGTGCCAGGCTCGCGGCACTGGCCCGAGTGGGGCTGCTGACACTGGCGCTGCTCGCACTGGCGCTGCCGGCAGTGGCGCTGCCGGCGGGCACCGCGCGGGCGGCTGGCGGCGCGGCGGCGAGCGACCCGCCCCCGGCGGTGGTCATCGAGATCACCTCGGTCAGCCCGGGGGTTGCCCGGCCCGGCGGGCCGGTCACGGTCTCCGGTTACCTCACCAACACCTCCAGCCAGGCGATGGCCGGGCTCACCGTTCAGCTCTGGTCCAGCAATATCCGGCTGAGCAGCCGGGACGCGATGACGCGGTACCTGACCACCGTCGGCGGGACCGGCGTGGATCAGCCGGTGGACAGCACCCTGACCTCGGTGCCGGCGCTGGCACCGCACGCCACCCGGCACTGGTCCATCACGCTGCCGCCCGGCCAGGTGGGGATGTCGGCGTTCGGCGTGTATCCGCTGGCCGCGCAGGTCAGCCAGGCAGGCCAGCAGATCGATGCCTCCCGTACCTTCCTGCCGTACTGGCCCGGCAAGTCCGAGCGCACGGTGCTGAAACGGCTGAGCGTGGCCTGGGTCTGGCCGCTGATCGCGGCCCCCGAGCAGGCCGCGTGCCGCCGGTCGCTGCTCTCCGGCGACCTTGCGGCCGCCGTCGCCCGGCACGGCCGCCTGACCGGGCTGCTGGCGGCCGGAGCGTCCCCGGCGGCCCGCCAGGCGCAGGTCACCTGGGCTATCGACCCCGCCCTGCTGAGCGAAGCGGGCACGATGACCCGCCCCTACCGGGTCGGAACCAGCGCCACCTGCTCCGCCGGGACGGTCAGGCCGGCCAGCAGCGCGGCCCAGACCTGGCTCGCCGGGGTCAAGGCCGCCACCGCCCGGCAGAACTTCTTCGTCACGCCGTACGCGGACGTGGACGTGGCCGCGCTGACTCACCGGGGCCTGGACAGCGAGCTTGCGGCGGCGTTCAACGACGGCCGGGAGGAGGCGCGCACGGTCCTGAACGGCCGCGATCAGCGGCCGGACGCCGTCCCGGGACCGGCTGGGACGGCCGCTTCTGGCGCCGCCGCCGCGGGCGCGGGGAGGATCCCTAGCCAGTCCGGCCGGGGGCGGTTGGGCGGGATCGCCTGGCCGGCCGGCGGGCTCGCCGACTACAGCGTGCTCGGCAGCCTGGCGGTGCCGAACGGCATCGGGACGGTGCTGCTGGACAGCTCGATGATGCCCCCGATACAGCCGGCCTCGTTCACCCCGACCGCGGTCACCACAACGTCCAACGGGGTGGGCGGGCAACTGCGGGTGCTGCTCACCGACCACATCATCAGCCAGGTGCTGGCTGCGGGCCCGACCCGGCAGGATCCCACCGCGGGCGTCCAGGCCGGCCGGCCCGCCGACGCCGCCCGAGCGGCACAGCTCGCCACCAGGCAGCAGGTGCTGGCCGAGACGGCCATGATCTCGGCCGAGTCGCCGTCGCTGGCGCGCGCCGTGGTCATCGCGCCGCCGCGGCGCTGGGATCCGGCGCCGGGACTGGCCAGTGCGCTGCTGACGGCGACCACCACCGCGCCCTGGCTGAAGCCCGCCAGCCTGGCCGGGCTCGCCAGCGCGGGAGCCGGCCACGGCGCGGTGCCGCGCCAGCAGCCGCCGCCGAGCAGCGCGAGCCCGAACGAGCTCAAGCCGTCCCTGCTGCACCAGGTCAAGAAGCTGACGGCGACCGCGCACCTGGTGGGGAACATCCTGTGGCCGCGGCAGCCGCGGTACCTGAGCACGGCGATCGCCGCCGCGGAGTCCTCGGCCTGGCGGGGCGGGGGTGCCGGGCGGCGGGCCGCCGAGACGCTGATCGGCCAGGTCTCGTCCTACCTGGCGGCGCAGCAGAACGCGGTGCGCATCATCGACCCGCCGCGGGTCACGCTGGGCGGGAAGTCCGGCTCGGTGCCGGTCTCGGTCAGCAACCGCCTGCAGCACGACGTCCGGGTCCAGCTGAACGTGAGCGCGCCCAGCCCGCGCCGGATCACGATCGGGAAGTTCCAGCCGGTGATCACGGTCAAGGCCGGCACCCAGCGGACGATCAAGGTCCCGGTCAAGGCCGCGGCGGCGGGCTCGACCAGCCTCACCCTCAGCCTGTCCGCACCGCGCGGG
>DASQSC010000187.1:0-5679 GCA_035642555.1 Streptosporangiaceae bacterium
CGGCCCGCCGTCTTGCCCTTGGACGCCTCGCCCCGGCCGACCCGGGTACGCGCGGTGCGGGAGCCCGCGGCAGGACGGAGATGATGCAGCTTCAGCCCGGCGCCGGGCAGGGTCGCCTCGGCGCTGGCCGAGGCCCGGCTCCGGGAGCCGCCTGCCGTCCGGGTGCTGCCCGTGCCCCCGGTGCTGCCGGCGGACCGGGAACCGCTCGCAGACCGGGAACCGCTCGCGGCCCTGGTGGAGCCTGCGGCCCGGGAAGCGCCCGCGGTGCGGGTGCCGCTCGCGGCCCGGGAACCGCTCGCGGCCCGGGAACCGCCCCCAGACCGGGAGCCGTCACCGGACCCGGAACTGCTGCTGGACCCGGAGCCGCTGCCGGACCCGGAGCCGCTGCGGGCCCGGGAAGAGGTCGTCTTCCCGGAGCCGCCGCTCGCCCGGGAGGATGACCTCCGGGTGCCGCTCGCGGGCCGCTTCGCCTCCTCGCCGGCGGCGGTCGCGTCCTCGCCCGCGCCTGCCATGTCAGTCCACCTCCTCGACCGCGACCAGGTGGCTCACGGCGGCGATCATGCCGCGGAACTCCGGCCGGTCGTCCTTGATCACCACGTGGCCGATCCGCTTCAGGCCGAGCGAGCGGAGTGAGGCCCGCTGCCGCCGGTTACCGCCGATCGCGGACCGGGTCTGGGTTACCTTCAACTGTGCCATCGGCTCGCTCCGGTCAGCTGTTGCCCGCGGCGGCTGCGGCGGCACGGGCGCGCAGCATGGCCGCGGGGGCCACGTCCTCGATCGGCAGCCCGCGGCGGGCGGCGATCTCCTCCGGCCGGTTCAGGCTCTTCAGCGCGGTCACCGTGGCGTGCACCACGTTGATCGGGTTCGAGGAGCCGAGCGACCGCGACAGCACATCGTGGACGCCGGCGCACTCGAGCACGGCCCGCACCGGCCCGCCGGCGATGACCCCGGTCCCGGGGCTGGCCGGCTTGAGCAGCACCACGCCGGCCGATTCCTCGCCCTGCACGGTGTGGGGGATGGTCCCGGCGATCCTGGGCACCCGGAAGAACTGCTTCTTCGCGGCCTCGACGCCCTTGGCGATGGCCGCGGGCACCTCCTTGGCCTTCCCGTACCCGACCCCCACCAGGCCGTTCCCGTCGCCGACGACGACCAGGGCGGTGAAGCTGAACCGCCGCCCGCCCTGGACCACCTTCGCGACCCGGTTGATGGTCACCACCCGCTCCAGGTAGGCGGTGCCCTTGTCGCCGCCGCGCCGGTCGTCGCGGCGGTCCCGCCGGTCGCTGCCGCCGGAGCGGGCAGGGCCACCGGAGCCGCCGGAGCGGGCAGGGCCGCCGGAGCGGGCAGGGCCGCCGGAGCCGCCGCGCCGCGGAGTTGCTGCCATCAGTCAGTCCTTCCAGTGTTGGCCCGCGGGGCAACCCCCGCAGGCCCCCCCACGGTGTTAGCCCGCGGGGACGACCCCCCCAGACCCCCCAGCAGGGAGCCTGCGTCCGCGGGGCTCATAGCTGCAGCCCCGTGCTGCGCGCGCCGTCCGCCAGCGCGGCGACCCGGCCGTGATAGGCATAGCCGCCCCGGTCGAAGACCGCGCCGGAGATCCCCGCCTCAGCGGCGCGCCGGGCGAGCAGTTCCCCGACCTGGCGCGCCTTCGCGGTCTTGTCGCCGTCCGCCCTGCGAATGTCCTCATCCAGGGTAGACGCGTAAACGAGTGTGCTGCCCGCGGCGTCATCCACCAGTTGCGCGAACATGTGACGCGCCGACCGGGTGACCGTCAGCCGGGGGCGCTCCGCGCTCCCTGTGATCTTCTTGCGCACCCGCAGGTGGCGCCGGGCACGGGCAGACGCCCGCGCCGGGCCGTGCCGGCGCACCCTGATGCTGGTGCCAGCCATGCCTTACTTCCCAGCCTTCCCGACCTTGCGGCGGATCTGCTCGCCCTCGTACCGCACGCCCTTGCCCTTGTAGGGGTCGGGCTTGCGGAGCTTGCGTATGTTGGCCGCGACCTCGCCGACCTGCTGCTTGTCGATCCCCTCGACGACCAGCCGGGTGGGAGTCTCGACCTGGATCGTGATCCCGTCCGGGGGGGTCACCATGACGGGGTGGCTGTACCCGAGCGAGAACTCCACGCTCTGGCCCCGGGCCTGCACCCGGTAGCCGACCCCGATGATCTCCAGCCTCTTGCGGTATCCCTCGGTCACGCCGGTGACCATGTTGGCGACCAGGGTCCGGGACAGCCCGTGCAGCGCGCGGATCCGTCCCTCGTCGCTGGGCCTGGTCACGGTGATAGACCCGTTGTCCTTCGCGACCGTGATGGGCTCGGCAACCTGCAGCTTCAGGCTGCCCTTCGGCCCGGCCACCGTTACCTCGCGGCCGGAGATGGTGACGTCGACCCCGCTGGGGATCGGGACCGGAAGCCGTCCGATACGTGACATCGCCGCCTCCTCACCAGACGTAGGCGAGGACTTCCCCGCCTACGCCCCGCCTGACCGCCTGCCGGTCGGTCATCAGCCCGCCCGAGGTGGAGATGATGGCGATGCCCAGCCCGCCGAGCACCCGCGGCAAGTTGTCCTTTTTCGCGTACACCCGCAGGCCGGGCTTGGACACGCGCTTGAGCCCGGCGATCGACCGCTCCCGGGTCGGCCCGTACTTGAGCGCGACCACCAGGCTGCGGCCCACCTCGGCATCCTGGACCCGCCAGCCGGAGATGTAGCCCTCCTGCTGCAGGATCTCCGCGATGTGCGACTTGATCTTGGAATAAGGCATCACCACGGTGTCGTGGTACGCCGCATTCGCGTTGCGCAGACGGGTCAGCATGTCTGCGACCGGGTCGGTCATCGTCATGGCCTGATGGCCCTCCTCACCGCGGTTTCCTGCTGGACCTGCGGCGTGGTCGGGGGCGCCGGTGGCGCCCGGTTGGTCGGTGCCCGGCGGCCCGGGCTGCTGGCATCAGCGGCTACCAGCTGGACTTCGTGATGCCGGGCAGCTCGCCGCGGTGCGCCATGGTGCGGAAGCAGATCCGGCACAGGCCGAACCGCCGGTAAACCGCCCGTGGCCGCCCGCAGCGCGAGCACCGCGTGTACCCGCGCACCTTGAACTTGGGGGTCCGGTTCGCCTTGGCGACAAGGGACTTCTTCGCCACTGCTCAGCTCTCCTTGAACGGGAATCCGAGCCGCCGCAGCAGCGAGCGGCCCTCCTCGTCATTGGTCGCGGTGGTCACCACGGTCACGTCCATGCCCCGCTGGCGGTCCACCTGGTCTGGGTTGATCTCATGGAACATCAGCTGCTCGGTGAGGCCGAAGGTGTAGTTCCCCCGGCCGTCGAACTGCCGGTCGGACAGCCCGCGGAAGTCACGGATCCGCGGCAGCGCCAGCGTGAGCAGCCGGTCGAGGAACTCCCACATCCGGTCGCCGCGCAGGGTCACGTGGGCCCCGATCGGCATGCCCTCCCTGAGCTTGAACTGGGCGATGGACTTCTTCGCCCGGGCGACCGCGGGCTTCTGCCCGGTGATGATGGTCAGGTCCTTGACCGCTCCCTCGATGAGCTTGGCGTCCCGCGCAGCCTCGCCGACGCCCATGTTCACCACGATCTTGGTGACTCCGGGCACCTGCATCACGTTGGCGTAGCCGAACTCCTCCCGGAGCGCGGGCGCGATCTCGTCCCGGTACCGCTGCCGCAGCCGGGGCGGCACCCGCTCGGGAGCCTGCTGCTCTGTCGTCGTCGCTGTCATCAGATGTCCTTACCGCCCGGCCGGGAGACCCGGATCTTCCTGCCGTCCTCGAACCGGTAACCAGCCCGGGCCGGCTTCTTGCTGTCCGGATCGATCAGCTGCACGTTGCTCACGTGGATCGGCGCCTCCTGGGTGACGATCCCGCCTTCCTTGGCCCCGCGCCGGCCCTGGTAGTTGACCTTGGTGTTCTTCCGGACGATGTTCACGCCCTGCACCAGGACCCGCTGCCGCTCCGGGTAGGTGGCCAGCACCTTGCCCTCCCGGCCGCGGTCGCGGCCGGCGGTCACCAGCACGGTGTCGCCCTTCTTGATCTTCAAGCCCGGCGCCTTGCCCGCCGCCTGCGGCTTCCCTGCCATCACAGCACCTCCGGCGCGAGCGAGATGATCCGCATGAACCGCTTTTCCCGCAGCTCCCGGCCGACCGGCCCGAAGATGCGGGTCCCGCGCGGGTCCCCGCCGTCGCGGATCAGCACCGCCGCGTTCTCGTCAAAGCGAATGTAAGAGCCGTCTCCGCGGCGCCGCTCCTTGCGGGTCCGCACCACGACCGCCTTGACCACGTCGCCCTTCTTCACCCCGGCCCCCGGCAGGGCATCTTTGACCGTGGCCACGATGACATCACCGATGCCCGCGTACCGTCGGCTGGAGCCGCCGAGCACACGGATGCACAAGATCTCCTTGGCTCCGGTGTTGTCGGCGACCTTGAGCCGCGACTCCTGCTGAATCACGTCAACTCCTGCTTCTGCGACGCCGGCCGGCGGTTCGGCCGGGCGGGGGCGGTGCTCACGCGGAACTGGGCCGGTGACCCGCGCGTCTCTTACTTGGCCTTCTCCAGGATCTCGGCGACCCGCCAGCGCTTGGTGGCTGACAGCGGCCGGGTCTCCATGAGCCGGACGCGGTCGCCTACCCCGCAGGCGTTCTCGCCGTCGTGTGCCTTGTACCTCTTGGTGCGGCGGATGACCTTGCCGTACTTCGGGTGCTTGACCCGGTCCTCCACCTCGACCACCACGGTCTTGTCCATCTTGTCGCTGACGACCAGGCCCTCGCGGACCTTGCGGTAGCCGCGGGCCTGGGCACCCTGCTGCTCACTCACTGGCTTCCGCCTCCTGCTCGTCCGCAACGGCCGCGGGCTCCTGCTCGGCCCCGGCATCCTCGGCCGCGGGCTCCTCGGCCGCGGGCTCCTCCTCGGCGAAGGTCACGATGCCGAGCTCGCGCTCCCGCTTCACGGTGTAGATGCGGGCGATCTCCTTGCGGACGGCGCGCAGCCGCCCGTGGCTTTCGAGCTGCCCGGTCGCGGCCTGGAAGCGGAGGTTGAACAACTCCGTCTTCGCGTCCGCGAGCTTCCCGTCCAGCTCTTCCTCGGTCGAAGTCCGCAGGTCACTGGCGGTCAAGCCCTGCGCCATCAGCCCTCACCCGCCTCACGCCGGACGAACTTGCACTTCATAGGCAGTTTGTGCATGGCCCGGCGCAGCGCCTCCCTGGCCACCGGCTCGGCCACCCCGGAGAGCTCGAACATCACCCGTCCGGGCTTGACGTTGGAGACCCACCACTCCGGCGAGCCCTTGCCGGAGCCCATCCGGGTCTCGGCCGGCTTCTTGGTCAGCGGGCGGTCCGGGAAGATGTTGATCCAGACCTTCCCGCCCCGGCGGATGTGCCGGGTCATGGCGATCCGGGCGGCCTCGATCTGCCGATTGGTCACGTACGCGTGCTCAAGGGCCTGGATGCCGTACTCACCGAACACCACCCGGGTGCCGCCGGACGCGGTGCCGTGCCGGTCCGGCCGGTGCTGTTTGCGGTGAGCGGTCTTGCGCGGGATGAGCATGACTCAGGCCTCCTCCGCCGCTGCGGTCGCGGCAGGCTCGCCGCTCGCGGCACCGTGGCCGGCATCGTCCTGCCCGCCGGGCTGCCCGCCGCCGGGCTGCCCGCCGTCGGACGGGCGGCGGCGCGGCCGGGACGGGCGGTCAC
>DASQSC010000188.1:0-2436 GCA_035642555.1 Streptosporangiaceae bacterium
TATGCCACCCCCGGCTCCCGGCTCGCCGCCGTCGTCCGGCTCGCCCGCGCCCGCAACGCCGGCCACCGCCGTCGCCGGCACCGCCGCCAGCCCGGCCCCGGCACCAGCGGCCACGCACTCCCCGGCGCCGCGGTGCCGGGAGGCGTTCGTCCCGGCGTTCTTCTCGGCCGGCGGCTGGACCCGGCTGATCGACCGGGGGCCGCTGCCGGCCACCATGATCCTCGACCTGACCTCGTCGGGGGCTGGCAGCCTGCCGGAGCCGGCCTACCAGCGCGCGGTCAGCCAGGCCGAGGCCGCCGGGGTGCAGGTACTCGGCTACGTCGACACCGGCTACGGCAAGCGGCCGGCCACCCAGGTCGCCGCCGAGGCCCGGCATTACCGGGCCTGGTACCACGTCACCAGCATCTTCCTCGACCAGGTCGCCGGCGACCGGGGCCACCTCCGGTACTACCGCGGCCTGGCCGGAGCCATCCGGGCGGTCGACCCGGGCGCCGCCATCTGGCTGAATCCCGGCCTCTACCCCAGCCGGGCCTACCTGGGCATCGCCAGCGCCGTGATGGTGTACGAAGGCCCCTACGCCGGCTACCTGCACCTGCACATCCCCGGCTGGGCCCGCTCCTACCCGGCCGCCAGGTTCGTGCACAACGTCTATGCCACCCCCGGCTCCCGGCTCGCCGCGGTCATCCGGCTCGCCCGCGCCCGCAACGCCGGGCACCTCTACGTCACCAGCCGCTCCGGTGCCAACCCCTACGACGGCGTCCCCGGTTACTGGTCCCGCGAGCACGCCGCCATCAGCGCCGACTGCACCAGCTGACGCCAGGGCGCCGGCGCCCGCTACCCGCCGCCCGGGCCCGGCGCCGCAGCAGGCGCCGGGCTGAGCCGCTGGGCGAGCTGCCCGGCCCCCGGGCCCCGGTAGTCCCAGGAAAGCCAGTGCCGCAGCCCCTTCGCCCACAGCCGCCAGGACGTGTCGGCCTCCCCGACGAAGAAGCGGGGAATCGTGTGCGGGCCGGTGATCTCCGACCGCCAGATGGCACAGCCGTAGGAGTATCCGGCCGCCCGCACCGCTGCCACCGCCCGCTCATCCAGGTGCCCGTAGGGATAGCAGAAGCCGGTCACCGGCTGGCCGCTGGCCTGCTGCAGGATGGCGCGGCTCTGGCCGGCCTCCGCCGCCAGCTCGTCGTCGGCGGTGCCGGGCAGCGACACGTGCCGCAGCCCGTGCGAGCCGATCTCGATCCCGGCGTCGGCCGCCTGCCGCACCTGGTCAGCGGTCATCAGCGGCTTGCGCGGCCCCTTGACGTCCCAGTCGTTCTGCCCGCCGAGCCGGCCGGCGATCGGGAACACGGTCGCCCCGAACCCGTAGGCGGCCAGGGCGGGCATCACGTTGCTGATGAAGTCCGCGTAGCCGTCGTCGAAGGTGAGGCCGACCAGGCCCCGGCCATCGCCGGCCTGCCGGGCGGCGACCAGCTCGGCGACGGACACCCCCCGCAGTCCCCGGCGGCGCAGCCAGTCGAGCTGCTGCCCGAACCGCGCCGGCGACACCGTAACCAGGTACGGGTCTTCGTCGTAGTCGATGACCGAGTGATACATGATCACTACGGGCACGCTGCTGCCGGCCAGTCCCGCGCCCGCGAGTTGCGCCATCCCGCTGCCCCCATCCCCCATGAGTACCGGCACTACGGTATGCGCGCAGACTGCGCCGGTAACTAGCCCGTTCGGGCGGTTTTACCTACCTCATCCGGACGGGGCCGCACGGGGCACCGTCCGGGCCACGCGGCCGCGCCGCGGGCACGGACAGCGGCCGCGTCAGACGTCGACCGAGGTGCCCGGCTCGATCCGGGTGAACGTCGCGCCGCTGTCCCCGGCGGCCAGCCCGAGCCAGCTGCCTAGCACCGCCAGGCCGGTCTCGTTGAGCAGGCCGTCGTGGATGACGTACGCCTGGCTCGGCGCGACCGCGCGCCCGTAGTCGATCATCTCCGACAGCTTCAGCCAGGGCGCGTTGCCGGGCAGCAGCAGCGTGCGCACCGGGTCCTCCGGCACGGTGAGCGCGTCGCCGGGGTGGAAGACGTCCCCGTCCAGCAGGAAGCCGGTGTTCGCGACCATCGGGATGTCCTGGTGCAGCAGCGCGTGCTCGGAGCCGTAGACGTGGACGTCGAACCCGGCGGCCGTGAACGTGTCACCATGACCGACCGCGTGCACCCGGCTGCCGAAGCCGGCGAACTGGCCGGCGAGCGAGGCGTTCGTCCACACTTCCAGCCCCGGATCGGCGGTCAGCGCGGCGCGCAACTGGTCGGGCACCACGTGATCGAAGTGCTCATGGGTGATCAGCACGGCGTTCGCGCCGGCCAGGGCGTCCTCGCCCGAGAACGCGCCCGGGTCGATGACCACCCGCCCGCCATCGGATTCGAGCCGGACGCAAGCGTGCCCGAGCTTCGTCAG
>DASQSC010000189.1:0-2493 GCA_035642555.1 Streptosporangiaceae bacterium
CAGATCCTGCTGGCTCTGGGCTGGCACAGCCTGAAGTCCGCGTTCGGCATCGGCCGGGGCGCGAAGGCCAAGATCGTGCCGGTGTTCACGTTCGCGGTGATGTGCGCGCCCGCGGTCGTGAACGCGATCCAGCTGGCCGTGTCCGGGTCGCACACGCGGGTCGTTCCCTACGACACCTACCGGCCGGTCGCGCTGCGGGCGATCGTGCTGCTGATATTCCTGGCCGCGCAGGCCCCGGAGGTCGTGTCCCGGGACCTGCGCAGCCACGTGCTGCCGTTGTACTTCGCCCGGCCGATCCGCCGGGCGGACTACCCGCTGGCCAAGCTCGCGGCCTTCTTCGCCGCCTGCCTGGTGATGATCGAGGTGCCGCTGCTGGTCCTCTACGTCGGGACGGTCACCCAGGTCGGCACCGGCAGCGCGGTGTGGAGCGAGACCAGGGCGCTGATCCCGGGCCTGCTGCTCGGCCTCGCCTGGGCGGCTGTGGCTGCCTCGCTCGGGCTGCTGTTCGCCTCGTTCAGCAGCCGCCGCGCGTACGCGACCGGGTCGGTGGCCATTTTCTTCTTCCTCACCTGGACCCTGGCGCTGCTGCTCACCAACATCGGGGAGCAGGCGTTCGGCCCGGGCCTCGGGCAGCCGTCGGCGCTGGCCCGGCTGGCCGGCCTGATCAGCCCGTTTACCGCGCTGGACGGCATGCGGCAATGGCTCGGCGGGACTTCGCCGGGGCCGGTTCCCGATCCCGGCGGGTACGGGGCGTTGTACGGGATCGCGGTCCTGGCCTTCCTGGTCGCCGGCGCTGGCGGTCTGCTGCTGCGATACCGGAAGGTTGGTGTGGCGTGACCTCGGTCGAGTTGCGCGGTGCGTCGCGGTGGTACGGCAGCGTGGTGGCGGTCAACGACGTCACGATGACAATTGGCCCCGGGGTAACCGGGCTGCTCGGCCCGAACGGCGCAGGTAAGTCCACGCTGATCCACCTGATCTCCGGGTTCCTGGCGCCGTCGCGGGGCGAGGTCACGGTCAGCGGCGAGCGCCCCTGGCGCAACCCGGACCTCTTCCGCCGTCTCGGCCTGGTGCCCGAGCGCGACTCGGTCTACGCGTTCCTCACCGGGTCAGAGTTCGTGACCGCGACCGCCCGGCTGCATCGCCTGCGCGATCCCCGCGGCGCGTCGCGGCGGGCGATCGAGATGGTCGAGATGACTGCCGCGGCCGACAGGAAGATCTCGACCTACTCCAAGGGGATGCGCCAGCGGATCAAGGTTGCCGCGGCTCTGGTACACGATCCAGAGGTGATCGTGCTCGACGAGCCGTTCAACGGGATGGACCCGAGGCAGCGGCTGCACCTGATGGGCCTGCTGCACGCCGAGGGGGCGGCCGGGCGGGTGATCTTGTTCAGCTCGCACATCCTGGAGGAGGTCGAGCGGCTGTCCGGCACGATCCAGGTCCTGGTCGGCGGACGGCTGGCGGCCTCCGGGGACTTCCGCGCGATCCGCCGGCTGATGACCGCGCGGCCGCACATGTTCGTGCTGCGCTCGTCGGACGACCGGCGGCTCGGCGCGGCGCTGATCGGGCGGCCGTCGGTGACCGGAGTTGAGCTGGGCACCCGGGGGCTGTCGGTGCAGGCATCCGATTACGGGGCGTTCACCCGGGAGATCGCCGCGCTCACCCGCGACGAGGGCATCCGGCTGCAGGAGCTACTGCCCGCCGACGAGTCGCTGGATGCCGTCTTCAGTTACCTGCTGGCGTCGTGAAGGGAGCCGTGCGCCGATGACTCGCCTGTTCAATCCGGTGGTCTTCCGGGTGACACTGCGCGCGACGCTGGGCCGCCGCCGGGCGCTGCTGCTCGCGCTGCCCGCGCTGATCCTGATCGGCGTCGCCGCGCTGCTGAAGGCGACGGCGCACAGCCCCGTCTGGCCGCCGGAGTTCCTTGGCGTCTTCGGGTTCACCGTGGTGCTGCCGCTGACGGCACTGATCATCGGTACGTCGGTGCTCGGCGCCGAGATCGATGATGGGTCGGTGGTGCACCTGCTGGCCACTCCGGTGTCACGGCTTGCGGTGACGCTGACCAAGTTCAGCGTGGCCGTGGTGCTGACGGTGGCGTTCGGGGCGGTGCCGGAATACCTGGCGGGAGTGATCGCGACGGGCGCGACGTCCCGGCTGACGCTCGGACTGCTCGCGGGCGCGGCGGTCGCGGCGGTTGTCTACAACGCGCTGTTCGTGATGCTGTCGGCCGTGACCACCCGCGCGATCGCGTTCGGGCTGCTCTACCTGCTGGTATGGGAGGGGCTGCTCGCCAACCTGGTGGCGGGCGCGCGGCTGCTGTCGGCGGGGCAGTACTCGCTGTCGGTGGCGAACGCCATCGCGCACGACAGCGCGCTGAACGCGCACCTGACGCTTGGCACGGCGGTGGTGATGGGCTGCGTGGTGACGGTGGCCGCACTGGCGCTGGGCGCGCGGCGGCTGTCGAAGTTCTCGCTCAAGGGCGAGGCTGCCTGAGGG
>DASQSC010000190.1:0-2780 GCA_035642555.1 Streptosporangiaceae bacterium
GAGCCCGTCGCCGCCGGCCGCCAGCCGCAGCCCGGACAGGACCGGGACCACCGGGCGGGATGGCAGCGCCCGCGCCATCCAGCCCACGGCCTCGGCCAGTGCCTCATGCTCAACCCGGAACTTCATGCCACCGCCTCCTGCCGCCGGGTCCGGGGGTCCCGCCAACCGATACTGGCACGCGGCACTGACAATCCGGGCCGCCTAGCGATGCCTGCCAGCCAATGCCGGCCAGCCGGCGCCGGGTAGCCGCGCCCTAGAGCAGATCCGCGGGCGCGGACGCCAGGGCCGACTCGATGGCGGCGGCCAGCGCCCGGGCGGACGCCGGGGTCAGTTCCACCGCGACCCGGGCCGACGGGCCCCGGCCGGGGTTGAGGAAGTCGATGTTGAGCGTGTGCCCGGCCGGCGCGTGCACAGGGTGGTCGAGGTAGACCGTGGCGTCGGTCACCGGGAACCAGCCGGCCGCCCCCTTGCCGCTGCCGGCGACCGGGACCTTCTCCGTCAGGTACGTGCACATGCCAGCCCCTCAGCCCGCCAGGTGGCGGCCGTAGAAGTCCCAGATCTTCTGCCAGCCGTCCACCGCCGCCTCCGGCCGGAAGGCGGGCCGGTTCACGGCGAAGAAGGCGTGACCCGCGCCGTCGTAGCGGTGGAACTCGTGCTCCTTGCCGGCCTCGGTGAGGAGCTTGTCCAGCTCGTCCACCTGCTCCGGCGAGGGGTGCTGGTCCTCGTTCCCGAACAGCCCCAGCAGCGGGCAGGACAGGTCCCCGGCCAGGTGCGCGATCGGGCCGACCTTCAGCGGCATCCCCTCCGGCGGGGTGCCGACGATGAACGCCCCGTAGCAGTCCACGGCCGCGTCAAGCGGCAGGCTGCAGGCGGCGAGGAACGACTGCCTGCCGCCGGAGCAGTAGCCGATCGTGCCGGCCTTGCCGTTGGAACTGGTCAGCGAGCGCAGGTAGGCCGCCGCTCCCCCGACGTCGCCCACCAGCCGCTCATCCGGTACCCCGCCCCGGGCCCGCGCGGCCGCCGCGGCGTCGTCCGGGCTGGCGCCGGGCGCCTCCCGGGTGTAGAGGTTCGGGCAGATCGCGTTGTAACCGCCGGTGGCGAACCGCCTGGTGATCTCCTTGGTCTCCGCGTCGTAGCCGGGCATGTGGTGGATCACGACCACGCCGCCGAACGGCCCCGGGCCCAGCGGCCGGGCCAGGTAAGCCTCGACCTGATCACCGCCGTGACCCGTGATGCTGATGGTCTCGGCCATCATCGCGTCGTACATTCCGTCCTCTTTCCTGGTGGGGCTTGCACTGCCGGAATGGTTGCGCTCTCGCAACTATGTCATCCTGCCAGCAGCGGCGGGCTGCTCCCGGCCCTGCCTCGGCGGCGGCCCGGGCCGGTGCCAGACTCTCACCATGACCTACCTCCCCGCCGCCGACCGCTACGATCGCATCGCCTACCGCCGCTGCGGGCGCAGCGGCCTTCAGCTGCCGGCGATCTCGCTGGGCCTGTGGCAGAACTTCGGCGACGACCGCCCGCTGGAGACGCAGCGCGCCATCCTGCGCCGGGCCTTCGACCTCGGGGTCACCCATTTCGATCTGGCGAATAACTACGGCCCGCCGTACGGGGCGGCCGAGCGCAACTTCGGGCGGCTGCTGCGGGAGGACCTCCGCCGCTACCGCGACGAGCTGGTGATCTCCACCAAGGCCGGGTACGACATGTGGCCCGGCCCGTACGGTGACCACGGGTCGCGCAAGTACCTGCTGGCGAGCCTGGACCACTCGCTGGCCCGGATGGGGCTCGACTACGTCGACATCTTCTACAGCCACCGGGCCGACCCGGACACGCCGCTGGAAGAGACGATGGGAGCGCTGGTGACCGCGGTCACCTCCGGCCGCGCCCTGTACGCCGGTATCTCCTCCTATTCTGCGGAACGGACCGGGCAGGCGGCAGCGCTGCTACGCCAGGCCGGCGTGCCGCTCCTGATCCATCAGCCGTCCTACTCGATGCTGAACCGCTGGATCGAGCCCGACCTGCTGGGAACCCTGGCGGCGGAGGGCGCCGGCTGCATCGTGTTCTCGCCGCTGGCGCAGGGCCTGCTGACCGGTAAGTACCTGGACGGGATCCCGGCTGGCTCGCGGGCGAGCCAGCCGGGCAGCCTGTCGCATGACCAGCTGAGCGAGGCGAATCTCGGTCACATCCGGGCCCTGGCCGGGATCGCCGGCGGCCGCGGCCAGTCCCTCACCCAGCTCGCGCTCAGCTGGGTGCTCCGCGACCCGAGGGTGACCTCGGCCCTGATCGGCGCCAGCAGCGTGGCACAGCTGGAGGAGAACCTCGCGGCCCTCACCGGGCCGCCGCTGACCAGCGAGGAGCTGGCCGCGATTGATCGGGATGCGGTGGAGGCGGGTATCAACATCTGGGCCGCGTCCAGCGCCAGCTGACGGGGGTTCCTGGCCCGCCTGGGGGGCCTGGCCCCGCCGGGCCAGGATCGCGGCCGGGCGGCAGGCAAGCGGGGCCGGCGCGGCACGGCGTGGCTCCCCGCGCCGCGCACCGCGGTCCGGGAAGCTGGAAACCGGTGGCAGCACCGCAGGACCTGCGGGATTCTCAGCGGTGAGGGGATGCCGACGGGAGGGGCACCCATGGCAGCAGGCACCATCGCGTTCGCGTTCATCATCCTGGCGATCGGGGCGATCGCAGGCTGGCATGCGCGGCAGGCGCACGGCGCGCACGGGGACATCAAGACCTACAAGGGCCGGATCCCCTCGCTCCGCAAGGTCCGGCTGCGCAGCGCCCTG
>DASQSC010000191.1:0-2460 GCA_035642555.1 Streptosporangiaceae bacterium
GCAGCCGGTGCTCGACGCCCTCACGGCCAGCAAGGTGCGCGAGGTCCACGTGATCGGCCGCCGCGGCCCGGCCCAGGCCAAGTTCACCACCAAGGAACTGCGCGAGCTCGGGGAGCTGGGCGGGGTGGACATCACCGTGCCCGGGGCCGAGGCCGGCCTGTCCGCCTTCGACGCGGCCGGGGAGGGCCCCCGGCTGGCCGAGACCGACCGCCGGGTCCGCGGCAACCTCGCGGTGATCAGCGACTGGGCGGCCCGGGAGCCGTCCGGGAACCGCCGCAGGCTGGCCGTCCGGTTCTGGCTGCGGCCGGTGCGGATCGAGGGCGCCGGCCAGGTGTCGGGGCTGACGGTGGAGCGGACCAGGCTGACCGGGGACGGCAAGCTCACCGGCACCGGCGAGGAGGAGACGCTGCCGGTTCAGTGGGTGCTGCGCAGCGTCGGCTACCAGAGCGTGCCGCTGGCCGCGCTGCCGTTCGACGAGCGCAGCCACACCGTGCCGAACGAGGCCGGCCGGGTGCTCGGCCCCGGCGGCGCGCCGCTGCCCGGCGAGTACGTGGCCGGATGGCTCAAGCGCGGTCCGACCGGCGTGGTCGGCACCAACAAGTCCGACGCCGCCGAGACCGTCCGGTCGCTGCTGGCCGACTGGGAGCAGCGGGGCGGGACGGCGGACCCGGCCGCCCGCCCGCTCCTGCTCGAGCGGCTCGCCAGCCGCGGCTTGGTGCCGGTCAGTTACGACGACTGGCTGCGGGTCGAGAAGGCGGAAGCGGACCTGGCGGCCAGCCTCGGCCGCGGCGCCCGGGTCAAGCTGGCCGACCGGGCGGCGCTGGACGCGATCTGCCGGCCCCCGGCCGGCTGAGCCCCGCCGCCAGTCACCCGGGGCTGGCCACCCGGGCCCGGCCAGTGCCATGATCAGGCTGGCACCCGGAGTCTTCGCGGCCGCGCCGGAGGGGACAATAGGGACATGAGCGTAAGGGGGGCGGAAACCCGCCAGCACGGCAGGAGGGATGAGACGCGCGTGGCGGACCGCAGCGTACCGGCCCGGCAGCCGCCGGCAGCAGCCGCTGAGCTGCCCCCGGACCGGTACTTCAACCGGGAGGAGAGCTGGCTCCGGTTCAACCAGCGGGTACTTGAGCTGGCCGAGGACGAGAGCCTGCCGCTGCTGGAACGGGTGCGGTTCCTGTCCATCTTCGCCAGCAACCTGGACGAGTTCTTCATGGTCCGGGTGGCCGGGCGGATGCGCCGGATGGCCACCGGGCTGCCGGTGGAAGGGGTCACGGGGGAGCCGCCCGACCAGGTGCTCGCCCGCACCCTCGGCACCGCCCGCGAGCTGAGCGTCCGGCATGCCGCCTGCTTCGCCGACTCCGTGGCGCCCGCGCTGGCCGGGCACGGGATCGAGATCCTGCGCTGGAAGGAGCTGTCCGCCGACGAGCAGGCCGGGCTGCAGCGGCTGTTCCGGGAGCGGATCTACCCGGTGCTCACGCCGCTGGTCGTGGACCCGGCGCACCCGTTCCCCTACATCTCCGGGCTGTCGCTCAGCCTGGCGGTCATGGTCGCCGACCCGCGCACCGGGTCGGCCATGTTCGCCCGGGTCAAGGTCCCGCCGCTGCTGCCCAGGTTCATCACCGTCGCGCCCTACCGGTTCGTGCCGCTGGAGGACGTGATCGCCGCCCACCTGGACCAGCTGTTCGCCGGCCTGGAGGTGCTGGAGCACTACGCGTTCCGGGTCACCCGCAACGGCGACCTGGAGGTGGATGAGGACGTCACCGAGAACCTGATGCAGTCGCTGGAACGGGAGCTGCAGCGGCGGCGGTTCGAGCCCGCGGTCCGGCTCGAGGTGGAGGACTCCATGTCCGCCGACGTGCTGGACAAGCTGGTCACCGAGCTGGGGATCGACCAGCGCGCCGTCTACCACCTGGCGGGGCCGCTGGACCTGTCCGGCCTGGACGTGATCGCCGACCTGGACCTGCGGCAGCTCAAGTACCCGGCGTTCGTCCCGTCCGAATCCGCCCTGCCGCAGGACGCGGACGTGTTCACCACCCTGTCCAAGGGGGACGTGCTCGTCCACCACCCCTACGACTCGTTCACCACCTCCGTGGAACGGCTGATCGTGGAGGCCGCGGCCGACCCGCAGGTGCTCGCCATCAAGCAGACCCTGTACCGGACCAGCGACACCTCCCCGATCGTGGACGCGCTCATCGACGCCGCCGAGGCCGGCAAGCAGGTCGTGGTGGTGGTCGAGCTGAAGGCCAGGTTCGACGAGCGGGCCAACATCCTGTGGGCACGCAAGCTGGAGGAATCCGGCTGCCACGTGGTGTACGGGATCGTCGGCCTCAAGACCCACTGCAAGGTCGCGCTGGTGGTGCGGCAGGAGCCGGACGGCACGCTGCGGCGGTACTGCCACATCGGCACCGGCAACTACCACCCGACCACGGCCCGGCTGTATGAGGACTTCGGCCTGCTCAC
>DASQSC010000192.1:0-8469 GCA_035642555.1 Streptosporangiaceae bacterium
GTGCCGGTCCACGTCCATCCGGACCGGCCCTGATTCCAGCACCGACGCGCCCGCCTCGTCCGGCTCGCCGCGCCGCCGCAGCACCGCCCGCATCCGCGCCACCAGCTCGCGGGAGGAGAACGGCTTGGTCACGTAGTCGTCGGCCCCCAGTTCCAGCCCGACCACCTTGTCGATCTCGCTGTCCTTGGCGGTAAGCATGATCACTGGCACGTTGGAGCGCTCGCGCAGGGTCCGGCAGACCTCGCTGCCGGGCAGGCCGGGCAGCATCAGGTCAAGCAGTACCAGGTCCGCGCCGTCACGGTCGAATGCCTCGATGGCGCCGGGACCGGTGGGGCAGACCGCCACCTCGAAGCCTTCCTTGCGCAGCATGTAGGAGAGCGCGTCGCTGAAGGACTCCTCGTCCTCGACGACCAGCACCCGTGTCACTGAACTGCCTCCCTGACGAGTTGGGAATGACCCGCGGCCGGGCCCGCGCCATTGGCGGGGGGCTTGCGCTGCACCGGCAGCTGAAGGGTGAAGGTGGAACCCGCTCCCTCCTTGCTCCACACCGTCACCTTGCCGTTATGGGCTGCCATGGCGTGCTTCACGATCGCCAGTCCCAGCCCCGTCCCGCCGGTTGCCCGGGACCGGGCCGGGTCCACCCGGTAGAACCGCTCGAAGATCCGCTCCAGCTCCCGCTCCGGGATCCCGATGCCCTGGTCGGCGACGCTGATCTGGGCCGTGCCCGGCCCTTCCCGCCGGGCCGACACGACCACCCGGGTGTGCTCCGGGCTGTAGGCGACGGCGTTCTCCAGCAGGTTCCGCAGCGCCGTGACCAGCAGATCCTCGTCGCCGAGCACGACCAGCCCGTTGCCCTCGACGGTCACCGTGAGCTCGATGCCGCGCGCGTTCGCCTTCATCCGGCACCGGTCCACCGCCTCGGCCACCACGGCGCCGACCTCAACCGGCCGGGGGTCAGGGACGGGCTCGGCGGCCTGGATCCTGGACAGCGTGATCAGGTCCTGAACCAGGTAGGTCAGCCGGGACGCCTCCTGCCGCATGCGGCCGGAGAAGCGGCGCACCGATTCGGGGTCGTCGGCGGCCTCCTCGATCGTCTCGGCGAGCAGGGCCAGCGCGCCGACCGGGGTCTTGAGCTCGTGACTGATGTTGGCGACGAAGTCCCGCCGGACCTCCTCCACCCGCCGGCTCTCGGTCTGGTCCTCGGCCAGCAGCAGTACCAGCCCGCCGCCGCCGACGGTGGACCCGAGCGGAGCGACCCGGACCGCAAAGCTGGTGCGCCGCCCGCCGAACTTGCTCCCGGATACCTCGATCTCGCCCTCGCGGATCTCTCCGTCGCGGCGGACCTGCCGGGCCAGTGCCAGCAGCTCGCCGACCATCAGCTGATCGCCCTTGACCAGGCCGAACGCCCGCGCCGCAGCGCTGGCCCTGAGCACCCGGTCATCGCTGTCGAGGACGACAGCGGACGAAGACAGAACGGAAAGAACGGAGGCAACCCCGGCGGGAAGCCGGGCCGGCGGCCGCCGGATCCTCACGGGCTGACCCCGTTAGGTGCCCTCACGTCCGCACAGGCGTTAGCGCCTGCTGCGGTACGGGCCGCGGAACCGCCCGTCACCAGCACAGTCACGATCCGATGGTATGCGGGCCAGGGCGCCGGCAGGCAAGCCCGGTTTCCGGGCTGCCGCTCAATTCCCCAGGTATTCATATCAAAGACGCTAATCGTTAAGCACGCCTGCGTCGGCCGAGCAGGCCCGGCCCACGATTACCGCCCCTGGCTGGCGACCGCTGCCGCCGCCGCCTCGGCCGCCTCCGGGTCCAGGTAGCGGCCAGCCGCCTTGGGCCGGTAGCTGGCGTCCAGCTCGTAGACCAGGGGGATGCCGGTGGGAATGTTGAGCCCCGCGATCTCGGCGTCGCCAATCCCGTCCAGGTG
The DNA here is from genome assembly GCA_035642555.1 of Streptosporangiaceae bacterium. Classification (GTDB taxonomy): domain Bacteria; phylum Actinomycetota; class Actinomycetes; order Streptosporangiales; family Streptosporangiaceae; genus JAIRTY01. The sequence goes on from DASQSC010000192.1 coordinate 1,928, forward strand.
CTTGACCAGCGCCCGCAGCGAGTTGCCGTGCGCGACCACCAGCACGGTGCCGAACACCGCCAGGTCCGGAACGATCGCGTCGTGCCAGCAGGGCAGCATCCGGTGCAGCACGTCCTTGAGGCATTCGGTGCGCGGCATCAGCTCGGGCGGCAGCAGCGCGTACCTGGGGTCGCCGGCCTGGGAGAACGGGTCATCGTCGGGGATCGGGGGCGGCGGCACGTCGTATGACCGGCGCCAGAGCATGAACTGCTCGTCGCCGAACTCCTGCCGGGTCTGCGCCTTGTCCTTCCCCTGCAAGGCGCCGTAGTGGCGCTCGTTCAGCCGCCATGACCGCCGCACCGGCAGCCACAGCAGGCCCGCCGCCTCCAGGGTCAGGTGAGCGGTCTGGATGGCCCGGGTCAGCACCGACGTGTGGACCATCCCGGGCCGCAGGCCCGCGTCCCGCATCAGCTCGCCGCCGCGAACGGCCTCGTCCGCGCCCGTGCCGGAGAGCCCGACGTCCACCCAGCCGGTGAACAGGCCCTCGGAGTTCCAGCTGCTCTCCCCGTGCCGCAGCAGCACCAGCGTCGTCATGGCACCGAGCGTAGGGCATGCCCGGATCGGGCCGGGAACAACCTCGCTCCCCGGCATGGTTGCTCACGTCGGAGGTGCATGCCCGTGCCCCGAGGCTTCCCCCGGCGGATCGCGACTATCAGCGTCCACACGTCGCCGCTCGAACAGCCGGGCACCGGTGATGCCGGCGGCCTGAACGTCTACGTGGTCGAGGTCAGCAAGCGCCTCGCCGCGCGGGGCATCGAGGTCGAGATCTTCACCCGGGCGGTGACCAGGGACGCCCCGCCCATCGCCGAGCTGGCCCCTGGCGTGCTGGTCCGGCATGTGCACGCAGGCCCGTTCGAGGACCTCGACAAGGCGGACCTGCCCGCCCAGCTCTGCCACTTCACGTTCCAGGTGCTGCGGACCGAAGCGGCCTACGCGCCCGGCCGGTACGACCTCGTGCACGGCCATTACTGGCTGTCCGGACAGGTGGGAGCCGTCGCCAAGCGGCGCTGGGGAGTCCCGTTGGTGCAGTCCATGCACACCCTCGGCCGGGTCAAGAACGCGGCGCTGGCCACCGGCGACGCGGCCGAGCCGGAGCGGCGGCTGCTCGGCGAGGCCGAGGTGATGGCCGTCGCCGACCGGCTGGTCGCCAACACCGACGAGGAGGCCGGGCAGCTGGCCGGGCTGTACGGGGCCGACCCCGGCCGGATCCAGACCGTCAGCCCGGGCGTGGACCTGTCGGTGTTCCGGCCCGGGCCCGAAGCCGAGGCACGGCGGCGGCTGGGCCTGCCCCCGGACGGCCACGTGATCATGTTCGCCGGCCGGATGCAGCCGCTCAAGGCGCCTGACCTGGTACTACAGGCGGTAGACCGGCTGATCAGGGACGACCCCGCGCTGGCCAGGGACCTGACCGTCGCCTTCGTCGGCGGGCTGAGCGGAACCGGCCGCGCCGACCCCGACCAGCTGACCGAGTTGTCCGCCGACCTCGGGATCGGCGGCCTGGTGCGGGTGGAGCCGCCCTGCCCGCAGCCGGAACTGGCCGACTGGTACCGGGCGGCGAGCGTGGTCATGGTGCCCTCTTACTCGGAGTCGTTCGGCCTGGTGGCGGTCGAGGCCCAGGCATGCGGCACGCCGGTCATCGCCGCGTCGGTCGGGGGGCTGCGCACCGCCGTCCGGGACGAGATCTCCGGCCTGCTGGTGGACGGGCACGACCCGGCCGCCTACGCGGCCGCGCTGCGCCGGGTACTCACCGGCCCCGGCCTGGCCCGGCGGCTCGCCGGCGGCGGGGTGGCGCATGCGTCCCGGTTCGGCTGGTCGGGCACGGTCGACCGGCTGCTGGAGGTCTACACGGCGGCCATGGCGCCGCGTCCGGCCGCCAGCCTGCCCCGGCAGGCGGCCGTCCGTCTCTCCCGCGCGGAACTGACAAGATAGGGGCCCATGAGCCAGCCCGGTCCGCGCCGCCCGGTGACCCCCGCGCAGGCGCGGGCGGCCGCGGCGATCGAGTCGGCGCTGGGTGCCCTCGAGGTCGAATACGAGAGCCCGGAACCGGGCAGTTACCTGGCCAAGCTGCCCGGCCAGCACAAGCTCGCCACCATGACCTGGCTGATCGCGGGCGTGCACAGCCTGCACGTGGAGGCGTTCTTCTGCCGCCGCCCGGACGAGGACGCCGGCCGCTTCTACCGCTTCCTGCTGGAACGCAACGGCCGCATGTACGGCGTGCACTTCGCGCTCGACCAGGCGGGCGACGTCTACCTGGTGGGCCGGCTCCCGCTGGCCTCGGTGACCGCCGATGAGGTGGACCGGATCCTGGGCTGCGTCCTGTCCTACGCGGACGAGAACTTCGACCCGGCGCTGGCGATCGGGTTCGCCTCGTCCATCCGCAAGGAGTGGGCCTGGCGGGTCAAGCGCGGCGAGAGCCTGGCGAACCTCCGGGCGTTCGCGCGGCTCGCTGACCCGGACCGGTAACCGGCCGGACCAGGCAGGAGGAACTGATGGGGCCGCTGCAGGGCGTGCGGGTCATTGAGATCGCCAGCCTCGCGCCGGCGCCGTTCGGCTGCATGATCCTTTCCGATCTCGGCGCCGACGTGCTGCGGGTGGACCGGCTGGCAGCCGGGGCCGGGCCGGCCGCGGCGGGCGGGCCGCTGGAACGGGGCCGCCGCTCCATCCGGCTCGACCTCAAGCACCCGGACGGAGCGGACATCCTGCTGCGCCTCACCGAGCAGGCCGACGTGCTGGTGGAGGGATTCCGGCCGGGCGTGGCCGAACGGCTGGGGTTCGGGCCGGAGGCCTGCGCGCGCCGCAACCCCCGGCTCGTCTACGCCCGGATGACGGGCTGGGGACAGGACGGGCCGCTGGCCGCCACCGCCGGCCACGACATCGACTACCTCGCGGTGGCCGGGAGCCTGCACCCGATCGGCCGGGCCGGCGAGCGGCCGGTCCCGCCGCTCAACCTGGTGGGCGACTTCGGCGGCGGCGGCATGCTGCTGGCGGTCGGGGTGCTGGCAGCGCTGCTGGAACGGGAACGGTCAGGGCGCGGCCAGGTGGTCGACGCCGCCATGGTGGACGGGTCGGCGCTGCTGGCTACGTTCATCCACGGGCTGCGGGCGGCGGGGGCCTGGCAGGACGAGCGGGGCACGAACCTGCTCGACGGCGGCGCGCCGTTCTACGACACCTACCAGACCGCGGACGGCCGGCACATGGCGGTCGGCGCGCTCGAGCCTAAGTTCTACGCCGAGTTGCTGGACCGGCTCGGGCTGGCCGGGGCGGACCTGCCCGCCCAGCTCGACCGGGCCGGATGGCCGCTGCTGCGGCGGCGGCTGGCGGAGGCGTTCGCTGCCCGCACCCAGGCGGAGTGGACGGCGGCGTTCGAGGACTCGGACGCCTGCGTCGCTCCGGTGCTCGCGCTCGGCGAGGCGCCCGGCCACCCGCACAACCGGGCTCGCGGCACGTTCACCGAGGTCGGGGGCGTGATGCAGCCCGCCCCGGCACCGCGCTTCAGCCGCACCCCCGCCCCGGACCCAGCCCCGCCCGCCGAGCCGGGCGCCGCCACCGATGAGGTCCTGGCCGATCTCGGCCTCACCGAGGCCGAGATCGAGGCGCTACGCGAGCGTGGGATAGCAGGCTGATGCCTGCACCCCCGGCTACCTCGGTGATCCGGGTACGTCCTGGTTACCGATAACCTTGGACTTGCACAGCAGGAACGGAGCGAGGAGGTGAGTGGCCGTGCTCGGCGATCCGTCCAGTAGTACCGCGGCGGCCGCAGCCCTCCGCAGGGGCCGGGCCGCCAGACGAGCCTGTTCCGTTCTCTACTCCTGCCGGCCGTGACGGGCTAGCGCGAGGCCGCGGGTACGCCCCCGCGGCGCGAGGCGCTGGCCGCGAGCCAGGCTCGCGGATCCCCGGCCGGCAACCTGCGGAGGTTGCTGTGTCCGAGCGGCATTTCCTGACCGGCCGGCGGCTGATGAACAGCCGCCTGGTCCGGCAGAACATCATCTCCCTGGTGGGCCTGAGCGGCTGCCCGGTGCTGAACCAGTCCGGCCAGGAGGTCGGCCGGCTGGTGGACGTGGTGGCCCGGATGGGCGGCGGCGAGGACTACCCGGCGATCACCGGGATCGTGGTCCGGGTCGGGCGCAGGCAGGCGTTCCTTGATGCCGCCGTGATCGGCCGGGTGGACCACCGCTCGGTCACGCTCCGGACCGCGCGGATGGACCTGCGCGAGTTCCAGCGCCGGGAGGGAGAGGTGCTGCTGGCCCGCGACATCCTGGACCATCAGCTGGTGGACACCGACGAGATCCAGGTGATCCGCGCCGCCGACCTGTACCTGGCCCAGGTCGGCGAGCAGGTGCGGCTGGTGGGCGTGGACGTGAGCCTGCAGACGCTGCTGCGCCGGCTGGGCCCGAAGCGCTGGCGGGGGCGGCCGACCCCGGACCGGGTGATCGACTGGGCGGCTATCGAGTCGTTCGGCGCCGACTCGGCGGAGATGCCGGCCGCGGTCAAGCTGCGGGCGCGGCACACCGCGCTGCGGCGGCTGCGGCCGGCCGAGCTCGCGGACGTGCTGGAAGGACTCGGACGGCCGGGCCGGCAGGAGGTGATCGCCAGCCTCGACCGGGAGCTGGCCGCCGACGCGCTGGAAGAGATGGAGCCGGACGAGCTGACCGCGCTGCTGCGCGAGGTGGCGCCGCAGCAGGCGGCCGACCTGCTGGCCCGGATGGAACCGGACGAGGCTGTGGACGCCCTCCGCGAGCTGGCGCCGGAAGAGCAGTCGCAGCTGCTGGCCGGGATGCCGGCCGCGACCGGGCGGGAGCTGGCGCGGCTGCTCGGCTACCCCGGCGATGAGGCGGGCGGGTTCATGACCAGCGTGCTGGCCTGCGCCGGGCCCGACGAGACCGTGGACGGGCTCCGGCGCAGGCTCGCCGAGCAGGCCGAGCACCGGACCGAGATCGACTCGGTGGCGGTCGTCAGCCGGGACGGGCGGCTGCTGGGCGACGTGTCCATGTTCGACCTGCTGGTCAGCCACGGTGACACCCGGATCGGCGAACTGGTCGGCCCCGACGGCCCGCCCGCCACCCTCTCCCCGGACGCCGACCTGGACACCGTCGCCACCGAACTGGTGGAGTCGCGGCGGTCATCCGTGCTGGTGGTGGACGACGAGGGCAGGCCGCTGGGCAGGATCCTGTCGGACGACGTGCTCGACGCGCTGGTGCCCGGTCACGGCCACCTCCACTTCCCTAAGCTGCTGCAGTGACCACGCCCGGACCGGACGGGGCAGCGGCCAGGCAGCCGGACGGCCAGCAGGACACGCCGGAGCCGGCGGCGGAGGCGCTCCGGGCCCGCGGCCTGACCTCGCTGACCCGGGTCCGGGCGGGCGGTATCCGGCTGGTCCGGGTGCGCAGGGGCCGGCTCTGGCTCATCCTGGCTATCGCCGGCCCTGGCATCGTGGCCGCGAACGCCGGCAACGACGCGGGCGGGATCGCCACCTACGCCTCGGCTGGCTCGCAGTTCGGCTACCGCACCCTGTTCTTCATGCTGCTGGTCGCGATCTCGCTGGTCATGGTGCAGGAGATGGCGGTGCGGCTAGGCACTCATACCGGCAAGGGCCTGGCCGCCCTGATCCGGGAGCAGTTCAGCCTGCGGCTGGCCGCGGTCGCGCTGGGCTGCATCCTGATCGGGAACGCGGGCCTGGTGGTGTCGGAGTTCGCTGGCATCGGGGCCGCGTTCGGGCTGTTCGGCGTGAGCCGGTACATCATCATCCCGGTGGCGGCGGTGGCCATCTGGGCGCTGGTCCTGTTCGGCTCCTACCGCTACGCCGAGCGGGTCTTCCTGGTGCTGTCGCTCGGGTTCCTCGCCTACCCGCTCGCCGCGGTGCTCGGCAACCCCGACTGGGCCCGGGTCGGGACCGACCTGGTGATCCCGCACCTGGCGTTCAGCAGGGGGTTCCTGCTGCTCGGGGTGGCCCTCATCGGCACCACCATCAGCCCGTACATGCAGCTCTACGCGGCGTCCGGGGTGGTGGACCGGGGCGCCGACCGCGCGGACTACCCGCGGGTGCGGCTGGACGCGATCCTGGGGGCCGTCTTCGCGACCGTGGTGGCGATGACGATCATCATCGCGACCGCGGCGGCCATCGGCGGCAGCGGGCCGCTGAACTCGGCGGCCGAGGCCGCCCGGGCGCTGCGCCCGGTGGCGGGGCAGGCCGCCGAGACCCTGTTCGCGCTGGGCCTGATCGGCGCCTCGGCGCTGGCCGGGGCCGTGGTACCGCTGTCGAGCGCGTATGCGATCAGCGAGGCGGTGGGCGTCGAGCGCTCGATATCCCGCCGGTTCGCCGAGGCCAGGCTGTTCCTGGGGCTGTTCACGGTGCAGATCGTGATCGGCGCCGCGCTCGCGCTGACCCGGATCAACCTGATCACGCTGCTGATCGGCAGCTACGTGCTGCAGGGCGTGCTCACCCCGGTCATCCTCGCCTACATCCTGGTCCTCACCAACCGCCGCAGCGTGCTCGGCGCCGCCGC
>DASQSC010000193.1:0-5133 GCA_035642555.1 Streptosporangiaceae bacterium
AGGTCGTGTACCGGGGTGACCGGGCGGGCCGGGAGTTCATCGCGTTCTGGCTGTCCGGCGGGGCCGTGGTGGCCGGGATGAACGTCAACGTGTGGGACGTGTCCGACGACATCCAGGACCTGATCCGGTCCAAGCGCCAGCTGGACACGGCCCGCCTCACCGACCCGGACATCCCCCTCAACGAGCTGTAACAACGGTCTCCCCGGCGCCTGGAGGAACCCCCATGCCATCACGGGGCGGGGATAACCCCGCGTTCGACACCAGTGCCGCGCACATCGCCCGGGTGTATGACTACTGGCTCGGCGGCAAGGACAACTACGAGGCCGACCGGCGGGCCGGTGACGCGGCGATCGAGGTGTACCCCGACATCGTCCGGTCGGTGAAGGCGAACCGGGCGTTCCTTGCCCGCGTTGTGCGCTACCTGGCCCGGGACGCGGGCATCCGCCAGTTCCTCGACATCGGCACCGGCATCCCGACCGCCAATAACACCCATGAGGTGGCCCAGTCGGCGGTGCCCAGCAGCCGGGTGGTGTACGTGGACAACGACCCGGTCGTGCTGGCCCACGCCCGGGCGCTGCTGACTGGCGGCCCGGAGGGCGCCACCGACTACATTGACGCCGACCTCCGGGACACCGGGACGATCCTGGACCACGCCAGGCAGACGCTGGACTTCGCCCGGCCGGTGGCGGTCATGCTCATCGCGATCCTGCACGTGATCGGGGACGAGGACCGGCCGGCTGACATCGTCGCCAGGCTGCTGGATGCGGTGCCGCCGGGCAGTTACCTGGCGATGTCCCACGTCGCTTCCGACATCGTGCCGGGCCCGGCGGCCGAGATGGTCAGGCGGCTCAATTTGTCGGTGCAGGAGAAGACCAATCCCCGCACCCAGGCGGCGGTTACGCGGTACTTCGATGGCCTGGAGCTGATCGAGCCCGGGGTGGTGCGGGTCCAGCACTGGCGGCCCGATAGCGAGCTGGAGTCCGCGACCCCGTCCAACATGTGGGGCGGGGTGGGGCGCAAGCCGTGAGCGGGCGCCGGCCTGCGGCGGCTACCGGCTGTCCAGGACGGCGCTGAGGACGGCTGCGGTGTCGGTGAGGTCCGGCAGCACGGCGTCGGCCCCGGCGGCCGCGAGCTCGGCGGCGGCCGAGCGGCCGGTCGCCACGGCGACCGAGCGGGCCCCGGTCGCCCGCGCCGCGGCCACGTCCAGCGGGGTGTCCCCGATCAGCACGGTCGCGGCCCCGCCGAAGCCCGTGCCGTGCACCCGGGCGGCGTTGCGCCGCGCCTGGTGGACAAGCTCGGCCCGGACCTCGTGGTGGTCTCCGTAGGCACCGGCATTGAGGTCGAGGTAGCTGGTCAGCCCGGCAGCCCCGAGCTTGACCCTGGCCAGCGCCGGGACGTTGCCGGTGAGCACGGACTGGACGACGCGCCGTTGTCCCGAGCCGAGGGCGGCGAGGGCGGCGGGCACGCCGGGCAGGACCCGGACCCGTTCCCGGGCGGGCCCTGGCAGCTCCGGCGCCCGGGCGGCCATCAGCGCCAGGAACGGCTCCAGGTGGGCTGCCGGGTCGCGGATGCCGGCCCGGGCCAGGGTGTCGGCCACGATCGCCCGGTCGGTGCGCCCGGCCATCGGCACCATGCCGGGCAGCTCCCCGCCGAACAGCTCGCGGAACACGATGCGGTACAGGTCCTCGCCGAGGCCGGCCGAGTCGATCAGCGTGTAGTCGACGTCCCAGAGCACCAGCACGCCGCCGTCCGCCACCCAGCGACCGTACCAGGGCATCACGGGCAGTTCTCCGGCGTGCCGGGCGTTTCCGGCCGGGGCGGGGGCTGCCCGGCCACTAGACTCGCCCGGGGGAGCGGGGGCGTCCCCGCGAGGAGCACAGCCGGGGTTGCGGATGCGAGCGGAGGATGCCCATGCCAGGCAAGATCCGCGACGAGGACATCGCGCTGGTTCGTGAGCGCTCGCCCATCGACGAGGTGGTGGGCGAGTACCTGCAGCTGCGCAACGCCGGTGGCGGCTCGCTAAAGGGGCTGTGCCCGTTCCACGACGAGAAAACCCCCTCGTTCAACGTCACTCCGGCCCGCGGGCTCTGGTACTGCTTCTCGGAAGCCGAGGGCGGCGACGTCATCAAGTTCATCGAGAAGATCGACAACCTCTCGTTCCCGGAGGCGATAGAGCGGCTGGCGGCCCGGGCCGGCATCGAGCTGCGCTACGAGCAGGGCGGCACCGTCCCCGGGCACGAGCAGAGCCAGCGCAGGCGGCTGCTGGCCGCCAACCAGGCGGCGGCCGAGTTCTTTTCCGAACGGCTCCGCAGCCAGGCGGCTGCCGGTGCCCGCGGGTTCCTGTCCGAGCGGGGTTTCGAGCTTGCGGACGCGGACCGGTTCGGGCTCGGGTACGCGCCTGCTGAGTGGGAAACACTCACCCGGCACCTGCGCGGCCGCGGCTACTCCGACGCCGAGCTGCTCACGGCGGGCCTGGCCAGCCAGGGCCGGCGCGGACCGGTCGACCGGTTCCGCGGCCGCCTGATCTGGCCGATCCGCGACCTCAGCGGGGACGTGATCGCGTTCGGCGCCCGCAAGCTCAACCCGGCCGAGGACGGCCCCAAGTACCTGAACACCCCCGAGACCCCGCTGTTCAAGAAGAGCTCGGTGCTGTACGGAGCCGACCTGGCCAAGCGGGACATCGCACACCGGCGGCAGGCGGTCATCGTGGAGGGCTACACCGACGTGATGGCCTGCCATCTGGCCGGCGTGACCACCGCCGTGGCGACCAGCGGCACCTCATTCGGTGACGGCCACATCAAGATCCTGCGCCGGCTGCTGATGGACGCCAGCGAGTTCCGGGGTGAGGTGATCTTCACCTTCGACGGCGACGAGGCGGGGCAGCGGGCCGCGCTGCGGGCGTTCGGGCTCGAGGAGAAGTTCGTCACCCAGACGTTCGTGGCCATCCAGCCGGACGGGCTCGATCCCTGCGACCTCCGGCAGGCCCAGGGTGACGCCGCGGTGCGGGACCTGGTCGCCCGGCGGGTGCCGGTGTTCGAGTTCGCCATCCGCAGCGAGCTGGCCAAGTACAACCTCGACACCAACGAAGGCCAGCTCGGCGCGCTGGACGCCGCCGCCAGGATCGTGGCCCGGATCAAGGACCGGGGCCTGCGTGACCGGTACGCGGTCAGCCTGGACCGGTGGCTGGGCCTGATGGACGAGCAGTTCGTGCTGGAACGGATCCGCGCCGCCGGTCACGGCCGCGGCAACGGCACTGCCCCCGCGCGGGGAGGTGCGGGCGGGTCGTCCTCCGCCCGGGGTATCCCCTCGCGGGGCGGCGTGGGGGGGTCGTCCCCCCGAGACAACACTGCCCGCGGCGCCGACAGCCCCGCGGTGCTGCGGCCGGGAAACGGCCTGGGGCAGCGGGCCGGCGTGGCCGCCACACCGGCCCCGGGCCATGCCCGTTCGGAATCTCCGGACCCCCGGGAGGCGGCCGCGGCGGAAGCGGAGCGGTACGACCTCGCCAGCCCGGTGATCCAGGTCGAACGGGAAGCGCTCAAGCTGGCGGTGCAGCGGCCGGCGCTGTGCGGGCCGGAATTCGATGCCCTGGGCGAGGGCGTGTTCACGGCGGCGCGGCACGAAGCCGTGTCCGCGCTGATCGCCGCCTGTGGCGGGACGGCGGCCGCGGGCAGCGCCCGGGAGTGGGCGGCCCGGCTCCGGGATCAGGCGCCCGACGACGCCGCCCGGGGCTTCGTCACGCAGCTTGCGGTGGAGCCGATGCGGGTCCCGAACGCGGACGGCGAGCCGGACGCCCGGTACGCGTCGGCGGTCCTCGCCCGGGTGGAGGAACTGGCGGTGAGCCGCCGGATCGCGGCGGCCAAGGCGCGGCTGCAGCGGATGAGCCCGGTCGAGGAACAGGGCTTCAACCGGCTGTTCGGCGACCTGATCGCGCTGGAGCAGCAGCGCAAGGTCCTGGTCGAGCGGGCCGCGGGCGCGCTCTGACCACTGCCGGGCCGGTCGCCGCGCGCAAGGGCTGACCGCCCGGCCGCGTTAGGGACGGCAGTAACACCTCTACAGTCCCGGTCCGGGAGTTCTCTGTGCGTGGCGGAGCCCTCGCCGTCGCGCCATCTGCGCTGGTGACGCTGGCAATGTCCGGCGTTACTGACCGCAAGGTGACAAAATTAGGCCCCCCGTAACCTGGGGTTCCTAGCGCACACTGGTCCTCGTGACCTTCACGTTACTTCGCAGCGGCCAGCAGCGCGGCGATCAGATGGCGGAACTGGTCGCTCAGGCCCGGGAACGGGGCGCCATCGCGGTTACCGACATCTCGGCCGCACTTGACGGATCTGATCTCCCGGCCGAGGCCGTCGATGGCGTGGTGCGGATGCTCGCCGACGAGGGCATCGACATCCTGGAAGCCCCGGAGGAACCCGAGGAGCTGGTCCGGCCGGGCCGACCGGCCGACGACGGCCGCCGCGCCGCCACCAGCGACCTGGTGCGCATCTACCTGCGCGAGATCGGGCGCGTCCCGCTGCTGACGGCGGAAGACGAGGTGGAGCTGGCCAAGTCGATCGAGGCCGGGCTGTTCGCGGAGGAGAAGCGCCGCGGCGGCTTCCCCTGCCTCGGCGCGGGAACCGACGAGCTGGCCGTGCTGGCGGCCGAGGGCCTGCGCGCCAAGCAGCGCCTGATCGAGGCCAACCTCCGGCTGGTGGTGTCCATCGCCAAGCGATACATCGGGCGCGGCCTGGTCTTCCTCGACCTGATCCAGGAGGGGAACCTGGGCCTGATCCGGGCGGTGGAGAAGTTCGACTACACCAAGGGCTACAAGTTCTCCACCTACGCCACCTGGTGGATCCGGCAGGCCATCACCCGGGCCATCGCCGACCAGGCCCGCACCATCCGGATCCCGGTGCACATGGTGGAGACCATCAACAAGATGGCGCGGGTGCAGCGGCAGCTGCACCAGCGGCTGGGCCGTGAGGCCACGCCGGCCGAGATCGGCGATGAGATGGGGCTGACCCCCGAACGCGTCGCGGAGATCCAGCGGATCGCCCAGGAGCCGGTCTCGCTGCAGTCACCCATCGGCGAGGAAGACTCCGATCTGGGCGACTTCATCGAGGACACCGACGCCGTGGTGCCGATGGAGGCGGCCGC
>DASQSC010000194.1:0-11327 GCA_035642555.1 Streptosporangiaceae bacterium
GGCCGCAGGCCGCCGCGGGCCTGGGCGGCCGCCAGTTCCCGCCCGGGCAGATCGGCCGCCAGCACCCGGCCGGCCCCGGGGGCCGCAGGCGGCGGCGGGCCGGGCTTCTCACCGCCGCCATCCTCGCCGTGCTGGTCGCCGCCGCCGTGGTCATCACCCTCATGCAGGGCGTCACCCGCCACGCACCCCGGGCCGGTGCCACGCCGGCCGGCCGTCATCCCAGCTCGGCCCGTCATCCCAGCTCGGCCAGCCATCCCGGCTCGGCCAGCCCTCCCAGCAAGCGCCCGGCGCCGCGGCCGGCGCACCGGGGCCCGGTCTCGGTCGTGCGGGCCTACGTCGCCGCGATCAACAGCCATCACTACGGCCGGGCCTGGCGCCTCGGCGGCCGCAACACCGGGACGTCCTACCGGGCGTTCGTGGCCGGCTTCCGGACGACGGCGCACGACCGCCTGGCCATCGTGTCGGTGAACGGCAACCTGGTGACGGCCCGGATCACGGCCCGCCAGACCAACGGCTCCGTACAGGTGTACCGGGGCAGCTATGCGGTCAGCCACGGGGTCATCACCCGGTTCCACGTCCGCCAGGTCGGCTAGGGCACGTCCCGCAGGCCCGCAGCCTGCTGCGCGCCGGCCGCACTGGACCCGGCCCTGGCGGACCACGGCGCGGGCCCGGAACCTGGCCGCCAGGGTATTCCAATTCTCGCTACTGACGGGTAACTTCGTGTCAGCGCCCGCATCGCAGCGACGGCGCCGCGCTCATCCGGGAGGGCCCGATGACTTGTCCCCCGTTCCTGCGCAGGCTGCTGACCGCGGCCGCGGTCGTGGTGCCGGCCGCCGCCGGGTTAACCGCGGCTTCGCTCACGGCCGCCGCCGCCAGCTCCCCGGCCAGCGGATCTGCGAACGCGTTCTACGTGCCGCCGGACCCGCTGCCGCCGGGCAAGCCGGGCGACGTCATCCGGTACCGGTCGTTCCCGTCGCCGGTCCCCGGGGCCAGCGCCTGGCAGGTCCTCTACCTGTCCACCACCGTCGCCGGCCATCGCACCGCGGTGTCCGGCACGGTGCTGGTGCCCGCAACCGGCTTCGCCGGGACCAGGCCGGTGGTCGCGTACGCGTCCGGCACCCAGGGCTGGGGCGACCAGTGCGCGCCGTCCCGGGAGATGGCAGCCGGTGGCTACGACGAACAGTTCGCCGTCAGCGCCCTGCTGGCCAAGGGCTGGGCGGTGGCGGTCACTGACTACCCGGGCCTGGGCACGCCGGGCGACGAGACCTACAGCGTCGGGATCGCCGAGGGCTACGCGGTGCTCGACGTGCTCCGTGCGGCCACCAGGCTGCCCGGGGCGGGGCTGGCCGCCGGCGCGCCGATGGCGATCGAAGGATATTCGCAAGGCGGCGGCGCCGCCGGCTGGGCCGCCCAGCTCCAGCCGGGCTACGCGCCCGGGATGCACCTGCTCGGCGTGGCGGCCGGCGGCACCCCGGCCAACTTGCAGGCGGTGGCGGCCAACATCAACGGATCGGCGTTCTTCGCGTTCCTGGGCGGCGCCGCCATCGGGTTCAACGCCGCCTACCCGTCGCTGGACCTGTCCGGGAGCCTCACCGCCAACGGCCAGGCCGCGCTGGCGGAACTGGACACCATGTGCCAGATCCCGGCGCTGGCCCTGTTCGCGGGGCAGCGGATCGAGAACTACACGGCCGGCCACGTCAACCCGATGGGCGAGCCCAGGTGGCAGCGGGTGCTCAACGCCAACGACCTCGGCGCGACGGCGCCCCGGGTGCCGTTGCTGCAGTACCACGGGCTGCTTGATGAGGTCATCCCGTGGCAGGTGGAAACCGCGCTGCACCGGCAGTACTGCGCGCTGGGCGTCACCACGCAGCTCACCGGATTCCCCGGCGACCACGTGCTGACCCAGGTACTGGCCCAGCCCGACGTCGTGAGCTGGATCAGCGCCCGGCTGGCCGGCCGCCCCGCGCCCAGCAACTGCTAGGCCGCGCCCGCCGCTCGCCCGCGGGGCGGCGAGGTCAGGCGAGGCCGAGGGTGACGGCGAGGGTGCGGGCCACGTCGCCGCCGGTCTCGATCGCGAGGTCGAGCGCGGCTGGCACGCCGAGGTCGTCCGCCAGCAGCCGCCGAAGCTCGCTGGCGGCGGCCGGCTGGGCGGCCTGGTTGCGGCCCGCCGCCTGGTAGAGGCCGTCCAGCCGGTCTGCCGCCGAATCGAGCAGTTCCGGGCGGTAGTCCCAGCTCGCGGCCCACGGCCGGTCGAGGATCATCAGCCGGACCACCGACGCCGGGTGACCGACCAGCACGTCCTCGAGCAGCACCAGATTGTGCGCGGACTTGGCCATCTTGGCGCCCGCCACCGTCACCGTGCCGGCGTGCAGCCAGGTCCGGGCGTACGGGCGCACGCCGGTGAACGCCTCGGCCATCGCCGCGTGGTACGCGTGATGAGGAAACCGCAGGTCCGCCCCGCCCGCATGGACGTCGACCGCGGGGCCGAACACCGACATCGCCATCGCCGCGCACTCCGCGTGCCAGCCAGGCCGGCCCGGGCCCCACGGCGACTCCCAGGCGGGGTGCCCGGGCTCGCTGGCCTGCCACACCGCCACGTCCAGCGGGTCCTCCTTGGCCGGGTCGTCCGGCCGGCCGCCGTACTCGCGGGAGAGCCGGAGCGCTGCCGGCGGGTCCAGGCCCGCCTGCGCCGCCACCTCGCGGCCGCGGAAGTACACGCTGCCCCCGCTCTCATAGGCGGTGCCGGTGTCGAGCAGCCCGGCGGCCAGCCGCATGACCTGCAGCACGTACCGGTGTGCCCGGGGCTCGTGCTCAGGGCTGCGCACCCGCAGCGCGGTCATGTCCCGGTCGAACTGGAACTGCTGGATGGCCGCGAACGAGTCGTACGAGGCGCCGGCCCGGCCGGCCGCCGCGTCGAGCACGTCATCGACGTCGGTGACGTTCCGGCACACGTCGGGTTCCACGCCGAGCAGGCGCAGCGTCCGGGCCAGCGCGTCGATCCACACGAACGTGGCCGCGTGCCCGAGGTGCGTCACGTCGTAGGGCGTGATCCCGCAGGCGTAGATCCGCGCCCGGTCCAGCAGCTCCAGGTGCTGGCCCGCGATCACCGCCCCGGCGGCGGCCGGATGGGTTCTGGTCATGTCCCCAGTCTCGGGCACGCCGACCCGTCTCACCCAGCCGCCCCGGTGACCTGGACCCGAGCGTCTCGCTACCGAGGCGGCGGCTGGTCGAGTTCGATACCGGCAACGTGCGCGACCCGATCCAGATCGGCATCGCAGGCAAGCAGTGTCGCCCCGTGCCGCACTGCCACCGCCGCGATCATGCAGTCAATAAGCCCGCGTGGCGTGATACCTGCCCGCCGGGACCGGCGATAGATATGCGCAGCGCCGTCGAAGTCGGCAACTGCATCGAAATGATGCAGGTGACACCGAAGCAGCAGTCGGCGCAGGTCAGTTTCCCGCTCGGCGCTGCGCGCACCGGCCACGACCTCCATGATCACCGGCTCGGTCACGGCGACCGGGCCATCGGCCGCGATCAGCTCCGACAGGCGCACGTCGGTAGCGCTCCCGGTAGCCCGGTCGTATTCGACCCACGCGGAGGTGTCAACGAGGATCACGCGGCTCCCCGGGGCCGCGTATCCGCTGGCGGCTCAGCAATGGCATGCGCGCCACGCATCGCGAGGGCCTCCTCCCGGGTCATGGGCTGGCCGGCCAGGTGCCGCAGCGCGAGCTCTACGGCTTCCGTTTTCGTCCGCAGCCCGTAGCGGTCCATGACCGCATGGAGATAGGTGTCCTCGATCTCGATGTTCGTGCGCACCCTGCTCATACACGTAGTTTACACCTAGCGTGTAAAGCACGTGTATGGCACATGATTCACTCCGGCGGGCCGTAGCCTCCGCCGCCGGGGGTCTCGATGACGAACACGTCCCCGGCCTTCACCGGCACCGAGTCGCACCCGTCCAGCGGGGTCACGGTGCCGTCCGCCCGTTCGATCCAATGCCGGCCGAGCGCCCCCGGCGCGCCGCCCGCCATCCCGTACGGAGGCACCCGCCGGTGGCTGGCCAGCGTGGTCACCGTCATCGGCTCGCCGAACCACAGCTCCCGGCGGCAGCCGTTGCCGCCCCGCCACCGGCCCGCCCCGCCGCTGCCGCGCCGGATCCGGTGCCGCTCCACCCGCACCGGGTACCGCCATTCCAGCACCTCCGGGTCGGTGAGCCGGGAGTTCGTCATGTGGGTCTGCACCGCGTCGGCCCCGTCGTACCCGTCCCCGGCACCGGAGCCGCTGGCCACGGTCTCGTAGTACTGGTGGCGGTCGTTGCCGACGGTGACGTTGTTCATGGTGCCGGACCCCTCCGCCATCACGCCCAGCGCCGCGTACAGCGCGCCGGTGACTGCCTGCGAGGTCTCCACGTTCCCGGCCGCCACCGCCGCCGGGTACTCCGGCGCCAGCAGGCAGCCGGGCGGGATGATCACCGTGACCGGCTTGAGGCAGCCGGAGTTCAGCGGGATCTCGTCGCCGACCAGCGTCCGCAGCACGTACAGCACCGCCGCCATGGCCACCGAGGAAGGAGCGTTGAAGTTGCCGGGCTGCTGCGGCGAGGTACCGGTGAAGTCGATCACGGCGGTGCGGGCCGCCCGGTCCGCCCGGGCCGACACGGCGATCACGGCGCCGCCGTCGGTCCGGTACCGGTACTCGCCGTCGCGCAGCCTGCCGATCAGCCGCCGCACCGCCTCCTCCGCGTTGTCCTGCACGTGCCCCATGTAGGCGCGGACCACGTCCAGCCCGAAGTGCTCGCACATCCGCCGCAGTTCCTGCACTCCCCGCTCGCAGGCGGCGATCTGCGCCCGCAGGTCGGCCAGGTTGACCTCCGGGTTGCGGGACGGGTAGGGGGCATCGCGCAGCAGGTCCAGCGTCTGCTCCTCGCGCAGCGTGCCGTCCCGCACCAGCAACCAGTTGTCGATCAGCACCCCCTCCTCCTCCACCCGGGTGCTGCCGGCCGGCATCGAGCCGGGGGTGATGCCGCCGATCTCGGCGTGGTGGCCGCGGGCTGCCACGTAGAACAGGATGCCTTCGCCGTCGTCGCCGAACACCGGCGTGACCACGGTGACGTCGGGCAGGTGGGTGCCGCCGTGGTAGGGATCGTTCAGCGCGTACACGTCGCCCGGGCGCATCCGGCCCGCGTTCCGCTCGGCGACGATCCGGATGCTCTCGCCCATCGAGCCCAGGTGCACCGGCATGTGCGGCGCGTTCGCGATCAGCCCGCCCGCGGCGTCAAACACCGCGCACGAGAAGTCGAGCCGTTCCTTGATGTTGACCGAGTGGGCGGTCGCCCGCAGCCGCACCCCCATCTGCTCCGCCACCGACATGAACAGGTTGTTGAAGATCTCCAGCAGCACCGGGTCGGCCTCGGTGCCAGCGACCCGCCGGCCGGGCGGCGGCTCCTGCCGCCGCAGCAGCAGGTCGCCGCGCCCGGTTACCTCCGCCCGCCAGCCCGGCTCCACCACCGTGGTCGCGAAGTCCTCCACGATCAGCGCGGGCCCGTCCGCCCGCCAACCGGGCGCGAGATCCCGCCGCCGCGCCAGCGGCACGTCCCGCCAGGAACCCGACAGATACATCGGAACGGTTGCCGTGCCAGCGCAGTCCCCGGCACTCGCGGCCCGGCCGCCGTCCTCACCGCGGCCCAGCGGTGCCGGAGCCGGCGGCTCTGGCGCCGCGCTCGCCTCCACCGACAACGCCTCCACCAGGACCTGCTTGTCCGGCATGAGGAACGAGAACTGCTGCCGGTAGGCCTGCTCGAACCCGGCCGTCATCTCGGCCACGCCGCCGAGCGGGACCGGCAGCGCGGTGTCGGTGCCCTGGTAGCGCAGGTGAGCGCGGCGGGTGGCGCGGGCCCGGCCGGCCGGCACTCCCGCGGCCGCGAGTTCGGCGAGCGCGTCGCCGGCCAGGGCGCCTGCCGTCCGTTCCAGATCCGGCAGCAGCTCGCCGGCCAGCGGGGCTTCCACGGCGGCCTCCCGCATGGCGGTGACGTCAGCCAGGCCCATCCCGTACGCGGACAGCACCCCGGCCAGCGGGTGGATGAGCACGCTGGTGATGCCGAGCGCGTCGGCCACCGCGCAGGCGTGCTGGCCGCCCGCCCCGCCGAAGGTGGCGAGCACGTACTCGGTGATGTCGTAGCCGCGCTGGACCGAGATCTTCTTGATCGCGTTGGCCATGTTGGCGACCGCGATCTCGCGGAACCCGCCGGCCACGTCCTCGGCAGCGGGCGGCGGGCTGCCGGCGGCGGCCCCGATCTCGCTGGCGAGGGCGGCGAACCTGCCGGTCACCACGCCGGGGTCCAGCGGCTGGTCGCCGCGGGGCCCGAACACGGCCGGGAAGTGGTCCGGCTGGATCCGCCCCAGCATCAGGTTGGCGTCGGTGACGGTGAGCGGCCCGCCTAGCCGGTAGCAGGCCGGGCCGGGGCTGGCCCCGGCCGAGTCCGGCCCGACCCGGTACCGGCTGCCGTCGAAGTGCAGCACCGACCCGCCGCCGGCGGCCACGGTGTGGATGGCGAGCATCGGCGCCCGCATCCGCACGCCGGCCACCTGCGTCTCGTACTGCCGCTCGAACTCGCCAGCGAAGTGTGACACGTCGGTCGAGGTGCCGCCCATGTCAAAGCCGATCACCCGGCGGAACCCGGCGGCCTGCGCGGTGCGGGCCATGCCCACGATCCCGCCGGCGGGCCCGGACAGGATGGCGTCCTTCCCGCGGAACAGGCTCGCGTCGGTAAGGCCCCCGTTCGATTGCATGAACTGCACCCGCACGCCCCGCAGTTCCGCCGCGACCTGCCCGGAGTAGCGGGCGAGCAGCGGCGACAGGTAGGCGTCCACGCAGGTGGTGTCGCCCCGGGAGATCAGCTTCATCAGCGGGCTGGTCGCGTGCGACTCCGAGACCTGCGTGAACCCGATCCGGCGGGCGATCGCGCCGATGCGGGCCTCGTGCGCCGGGTACCGGTAGCCGTGCAGGCAGACCACGGCCACGCTGCGGAACCCGTCGCCGTACGCGGCCCGCAGGCCGGCGGTCAGGGCGGCCTCGTCCAGCGGGGTGATGACCTCGCCCTGGGCGCTGACCCGTTCGGTGACCTCGATCACCCGCGCGTACAGCAGCTCCGGGCGGATGATCTGCCGGTCGAAGATCCGGGGCCGGTCCTGGTAGGCGATCCGCAGTGCATCGGCGAAGCCTCGCGTGATGACCAGCACCGTCGGCTCCCCGTTGCGTTCCAGCAGGGCGTTGGTGGCCACCGTGGTGCCCAGCCGCACCACCGAGATCCGCTCCGCGGGCAGCGGTTGCCCGGCCGGGACGCCGAGCAGGTGCCGGACGCCGGCCACGGCCGGGTCCCGGTAGCGGCCCGGGTTCTCCGACAGCAGCTTGTGCACGGCGAGAGTCCCGTCCGGGCGGCGGCCGATCACGTCGGTGAACGTGCCGCCCCGGTCGATCCAGAATTCCCAGCGCCGGTCACCCGTTGCCGCGCCTGCCGATGACTCCATCCCGCCATCCTGCCGCCGGCCGCCCCCGGGCCGCGGGCCGGCTAACTGATACGTTCCTCCAGCCGGATGGTCACGATGGCGCCTGCTTGCTTGCCGATCGCCTGCTGCAGATCGGCTTTGACCGCCAGCTTGTGGGTGCCATCACCCAGGGCCATGAACGAGCTGCGGAATGGGTGGCCGTCGATCGTGCCGCGGACTTTCACCAGCCCCCTGGTCCCGAAGAACTCGGCTGAGCCTGGCATGATCACATACGTCCATCCGCCCTTGCTCGGGCTCTTTTGCAATTTCGCGGTGAATTGCTTGGCTAGCATGTTGCTTCCTCTTCCCGTCTCTCCCGCCGCTGGTGTCATCGGGGCTGCTCGACTACTACCAGGCCGTTGCGGTCCTGATCATGGAAGGCGAACATGGGTGGCACCCCTGGCCAGCGCAGCAACTCGCCGGTATCCACGCCCTGGCCGCTGAGATGCGCATGGTCGGCCTCGGCGTCGGAAGTCGTGAACCGGATGCCGGTCTCGACGCCAGCGGGCAGGCCCTCACTCGCGGGCACGAGCGCGATCGTCGTCGCTGCCCCGGGCGGTGCCACTTCGATCCAGCGCCCGCCGTCCGGCATGGGGGTATCGAGTCGCTTTTCGAACCCGAGCCTGCCGCGGTAGAACTCAAGTGCCCGGTCCTGGTCTGACACGGGAATGCCGATGGTCCGGACGTCACCGATTCTGGTGCTGCTACCCATGGTTTTCTCCTCTCGAAGGGGCACCTTCGGTGCCTAGTCGATGACCGCGCCGGCGGTGATGTTGACCTCGGTCGCGGTCATGGTGCCGGCCCAGTCCGAAGCGAGGAACGCGGCCACGTTGGCGACCTGGTCCACGGTCGGGCGCCGGCCCAGCAACGTGACCTCGTCCGCCTCCGGGTCGGCGCCGTCGCCGGCGCCGAGGGCGTCGGGGGACCCGGGCGACAGGATCCAGGCGACGCGGATGCCGTCCGGCCCCAGTTCGCTCGCCAGTTGCCGGCACAGGCCGGCCAGTGCCGACCAGGCGACGTGGGAGCCGCCGAGGGAGGGGATCGCCTCCCGGCCGCCGGCCATCGCCAGGATGACGCCGGAGCCGCGGCTTCGCATGTGCCCGGCGAGCGCGGTGGCGATGGTGAAGTGGGCCGTCACCGACTTGGTAACCGGGCGCATGAAGTCCTCGTACGCCATGCCGGTCAGCGGGATGCCCTGCAGGTCGTCGTTGGAAACGGCGTTGAAGGCGATGTCGATGCCGCCGGCGGCCCCGGCTACGGCCGCGGCGTGTGCCGCCACCGCTTCCCGGCTGAGCGCGTCGACCTCGGCGACCTCGGCCGCGCCGCCGGCGTCCCGGATCCGGGTGGCCACATCAGCCAGCGGCTGACTGGTCCGCCCGGCCAGGAACACCCGGGCGCCCTCGCGGGCGAAGGCGCTGCCGACCGCCGAGCCGATCGCGCCTCCCCCGCCGTACACGATCGCCGACTTCCCCGATAGCAGCATCATGCCGTCCTCTCCGGTAGCGGTTTATCGGGCAGGGTGTCGTCCTGCGGGTCAGGCCCGGCGCCCCCGCCGCCCGCGGCCGGGGCCGGCGCGCCCTGGCCGGCCTGCAGCCCCTTGAGAGCGGCGATGGTGAGCCGGATCTGCCTGAGGTATTCCGAGCAGCCGTCGCACTCCGACAGGTGCTCCTCGAACCTGGCTCGCCAGTCCGGCGTCAGGACGCCGTCCAGGTAGCCGGTTACCAGGTCCACGATTTCACGGCAGGCCAGCTCATCCGGGAGGCCGGCGTCGCCGGCGGTGTCAGCACGCGCGGACGGTGCCCGGTGCGGCCACCCGAAGGCTGACGCCACGAGGAGGATGGCCAGCAGCGCGGCGGCGCCGGTGAGGATCCATCCCGACCGCTCCACCCCCTGCTGGCGGGCGAACCGCCCGAGGAACAGCGAAAAGGGCAGGAACAGCACCCAGGAAAGGGTTCCCGCACCGGACGACACCGCCGTCCTGATGGTGGAAGGCACCGCATCGTGCAGCAGCCGGCCGGCGCGGATGCCGACGATCGCGATCGCCAGCGCGAGTATCACCTGGGCCGCGATCACGGCGGCCAGCGACCGGGTCACGGCCAGCACGGCCGCCGCGGCGGGCACGGCACAGCCGATCACGGCGGCCACGGCCCGGCGTTCCAGGTGCAGCTTGGCGGTCAGGTAGCCGCCCACGCCCAGGGTGGACGACAGCGCTGCCCAGTACGGGCCGAACAGCACCGCCGGGGCGCTGAGCGCGACCAGCCACAGCGGCCCGAACTCGAAGATCGCCTGTGACATCAGCGCTGCGAGCGCGGCCAGCAGGAGCAGTTGCGGCACCTGCCGCTGCCGGGTCATGGCCCGCAGCGTGATCGCGATGTGCGTGCGCAGGCCGACCGGGTCCGCCGACTGGTGCAGGCGGGGCTCGTCGAACCGGCCGAACGCCAGCATCGCCAGCGCGATGAACGGGATGGACGCGAAGTACGTCAGCCGGGCCGAGGTCCACCCGGCCAGGGCGCCGCCGAGCAGCGCGCTTGCCACGAACGCGCCGCTCTCCACCATCCGGACCCGGCCGATCCAGGTTTCGTACAGCTCATTCGAGCCCGTTTCCTCCAGCACGAGGTCATAGACGATGCTGTCGACCGTGCCGGAATTCATCGCGAAGTAGACGCCCAGGATCATCGCGGCCACGACGTACGTGACCACGTTCCGGCTCAGCCCGCCCAGCAGTGAACTAGCGGCCAGCGAGGCGCTGGACGCCACCATGACCCATCGCCGGCTGCCGCGATCGGCGACTATCCCGGACGGCACCTCCAGCAGCGGGACCACGGCGGCATACGCGGCCGCGAGCACGCCGATCGAGGCGGCGTTGAACCCGATCTGCGTCATGAACAGCTTCTCGACCGGGAGCCACAGCACCATCCCCTGCAGCCCCATCCCGAGCTGGAACGGCAGCAGCCGGCGCGCGAGCGTGCGGGGCGCCACCGCGCGGACGCTCTGGCCGGGGGGCCGGGGGCCGGTCACCGGTCCCGCCCCGGCGCCAGCAGCCGGGCGAGCCGCTCCCGCAGCAATGCCCGGCCCCGGTTCAGCATCGCGCGCTGCTGCGCCGCCGTGATACCGAGCCGCTCCGAGACCTCCGCGGGAGCCAGCCCCTCGATGTCACGCTGCCGGACCACGTCCCGCCAGCGGGCCGGCAGCCCGGCGAGCCCGTCCCGCAGCTGGCTGCGGACCGCTGGGTCCGCCGGATCCGCCGGGCCTGGCCCGGGCCACGGCTGCGGGAACTCGCGCCAGTGGCGCGGATAGGGGTCGCCGGGGCCCTGGAACCTGTCGTCAGCAACCGCCGGCCTGGCCGGGAACCACCGGCTCCAGCGGGCGATCCGGTTCCGCGGCTCCTCACCACGCAGGATCGTGTTCACGAGCGCCTGCGGCAGCCGGCCCTTCACGCGCCCTCGCCCATGGCCACCTCCGGGAATGCATCGGCAGGCCCGGCGGGGCCAGGCTCCGGCGCGCGACGCGGCGTGCCTCGATGCCGGAACAGCAGCAGTCTGGAGGGCGCCGGTCCGGGCCGGTAGATACCGCTGTCACCAGGCCCTGATGATGAACATCATGACCGGCTGCCGGCGCGCGCAGGTGCCGGGTGAGCCGGCCCGGCAGCCCCGGTCAGGCGGCGAACCAGTTGGCGTGCAGGCCGTTCGGCACCGGAGCCGGGATGGCGGCCCGCGCCCGGGGCGGCCCGGGGAAATCGGCGGCGTCCCACACGTACAGCCAGGAGCTGTCGTCGGCCAGCGACCG
>DASQSC010000195.1:0-2583 GCA_035642555.1 Streptosporangiaceae bacterium
GATGGCCGGCCATCCGATCCCGGCGTTCAAGAAGATCGGTGAGCTGCTGTCCGGCTACCTGGCGGACGCCACCGGGATCGAGATCATCAGCTACCGGATCTCTCCCTGGGGCCCGGGCGGCAACCCGGCGTCGCCGTTCACGGCGGTCCCGCAGCTCGTCCGCGCGGCTGCTCGCGGTACCGCGCCGGACTTCTCCGCGCTGCGCTCGCCCGCTTACGCCGGCGACGGGTTCGACATGTGCTACGTGAAGGACTGCGCCCGGGCCATCGCGCTGCTGCAACTCGCGCCGCGGCTGAACCACCGGACCTACAACATCGCCGGCGGGAAGGTACTCACCAACGGGGAAGTGGCCGCCGCGGTCGCCAGGCTGGTCCCCGGCGCGGGAAGCGGCCTCCGCGATGGCCGCGGCCCCGGGCCCGGCCCGCCGGTCTGTCTTGACATCAGCAAGCTCTGCGCCGATACCGGTTACCAGCCTGCATACGATACCGAGCAAGCGGTCGCCGACTACCTCGCCTGGCTCCGCGCTGGTCACGAACGCTAGCCCGCGGCGCCGCACCGCCGCTGTCCACGTGGGCCGGCCAACTGGGGTAAGCAAAACGCATGGGTTGACGCGATTTCTGCCCGATTCCGGGCAGGATCCTTGCGTCTGAGCCGGGGGATCCTCGATGCTGTCGGATATGCAAGCCGCCGGGCAGTTGCCTGACGACCTTGTCGCTCACCTGACCCGGACCACCCCGCTCAGCCCGGGTGAGGCTGCGCGCGTGGTTGCCGACGTGCTCGGCTACTTCGCTGAGTCCGCGGACGCCTACGTGCGGCGCCGCCACGGCGAGCTGAAGGCTCGCGGGCTGACGAACGATCAGGTCTTCCGGCGGATCTCGGCGGAACTGCCGCTGCGGCGGTACCTGCCGCCGCAGTACTCGCTGCGGCAGCTGCGCCGGATCGTGTACGGCTGAGGGGGAGAACGAGAATGTGCGGGATAGTCGCCCATATCGGAAGCCGCGACTGCGTGCCCATCCTGCTGGAGGGGCTGGCCCGGCTGGAGTACCGCGGGTATGACTCGGCCGGGGTGGCCGTGGTGAGCCGCTCCGGCGAGCTGCGGGTACGCAAGGCCAGGGGCCGAGTCGCCGACCTCGCCGCGAGCGTGCCAGCGCGGCTGCGCGGCGGCCCGGGGATCGGGCACACGCGGTGGGCCACGCACGGCGAGCCCAGCGACGCCAACGCCCACCCGCACACCTGCGGCTCCATCGCGATCGTGCACAACGGCATCATCGAGAACGCCGAGGAGCTGCGGGCGAAGCTGATCGCCGACGGCGGCGAGTTCAGCTCCGAAACCGACAGCGAGGTGGTCGCTCACCTGATCGCGGCGGCCGCCGATGACACCGACGACCTGGAGGAGGCGGTCCGCCGGGCGC
Source organism: Streptosporangiaceae bacterium (assembly GCA_035642555.1). Classification (GTDB taxonomy): domain Bacteria; phylum Actinomycetota; class Actinomycetes; order Streptosporangiales; family Streptosporangiaceae; genus JAIRTY01. The sequence goes on from DASQSC010000195.1 coordinate 1,413, forward strand.
TCGCCGCCGTGGTGGGCACCTACGGGCTGGCGGTCATCGACGCGCGCCATCCGGACCAGATCGTGGCCGCGCGGAACGGCAGCCCGGTGGTGCTAGGCATCGGGGACAAGGAGATGTTCGTCGCGTCAGACCTGGCGGCGCTGGTCCGCTACACCCGCCAGGTGGTCCACCTGGACGATGGCGAGCTGGCGACGGTCCGGGCCGACGGGTTCCGCACCTCCACCCTGGACGCCCGGACCACCACCAAGCAGCCCGCGATCATCGACGCCGACACCGGCTCCTACGACGCCGAGGGCTACGCCCATTTCATGCAGAAGGAGATCCACGAGCAGCCACGGGCAATCGAGCGAGCGCTCAGCGGCCGGCTCGACGACCGGTTCCACACCGCCCATCTCGGCGGCCTCAACCTGGACGCCCGGCAGGCCAGGGAGATCCGGCGGGTCAAGATCCTCGGCTGCGGCTCCGCCTACTACGCGGGGCTGCTCGGCGCGCAGTTGATCGAGGAACTGGCCCGGATCCCGGCGGACGCCGAGCCTGCCTCGGAGTTCCGCTACCGCAACCCGGTGGTGGAGCACGACACCCTCTACGTGGGGGTCAGCCAGTCCGGGGAGACCTACGACACGCTGGCCGCGGTGCAGGAGCTCAAGCGGAAGGGCGGCCAGGTCCTGGGGGTGGTCAACGCGGTGGGCAGTGCCATCGCCCGGGAATGCCAGGGCGGCGTCTACCTGCACGCCGGCCCTGAGGTCTCGGTCACGTCGACCAAGACCTTCACCGCGACGGCGGTTGCGTTCTCGCTGCTGGCGATGCACCTGGGCCGGATCCACGACCTGTCCCCGGCCGACGGCCGCCGGATCACGGCCGCCCTGCGCGCCCTGCCCGGCCAGATTCAGCAGATTCTCGCCGAGGAGGACCGGATCGCCGCCATCGCCGGCGAGCTCGCGCGCTACCCGGGCATGTTCTTCATCGGCCGGGTGCGGGGCTGGCCGGTCGCCCGGGAGGGTGCCCAGAAGCTGAAAGAGGTCTCCTACCTGCACGCCGAGGCGTACCCGGCGAGCGAGCTCAAGCACGGCCCGCTCGCCCTCGTCAGCCCCAGCCTGCCCACGGTCGCCGTGGTGCCCGATGACGAGCTGCTGGACAAGAACCTGTCCACTCTCGGCGAGATCCGCGCCCG
>DASQSC010000196.1:0-5771 GCA_035642555.1 Streptosporangiaceae bacterium
GACCAGCGCCAGGTTGATGACGAACGCCACCACCCGCAGCCAGGTGACCTTCCCGGCCAGGTCGTAGATCTCGTACGGGATCCCCACCGAGGTGGCCACCATGGCGAAGTACTCGCCCCAGCGCTTGAGCAGCCACAGCCCAATGCCCTCCACGATTTCGATCAGCGCATACCCGGCCGCTCCGACTGCGAGCCAGGTCAGCGTGGCAGGGGTGAGCGTGAACGCGTGCTGGATGAGACCGAGCACCCGGGAGTGGCTGGTGTGGATGCCGAGCTGTCGCAGCAGTTCCCTGACCACCGGCAGTTCGCGGTCGAAAGACCGTTCGATAGAGGACTGGGAATACCGGAACCGCCACAGCGCGTAGGCGATCAGCCCGAACGCGATCGCGCGCAGGAACCGCTCCACGGCGAACACCCGCAGGATCAGCGCGCTGCGCAGTTCGTTGCCGCGGCGCACCCGGGGCGCGGCGGCCGCCGGCCCGCTCGCCACCGGCCTGCCCGCCACGTACGTCCCGCAGCGCAGGCACCGCCAGGCCTCGCCGGCCGGCGTCGCGGTGCGCAGCCGCGCCCGGAGCGCGGGCTCGTCCGGCGCGTACGTCACATGCTTGCCGGAGGTTCCGCACGCCAGCAGGCTCCAGTCCATTGGCGCAGCCTAGGGCACGCCGCGCAGGTCCGCACCAGCCGCAAGATCGCCGGAACGGGTGCCGCCCGCAGCGCCGTCAGTTCGGCACGATGATGCCGTCAGCCAGGACCAGGACCTCACCGCAGGCGATGCGCAGCGCGGCCGCGTCGGACCCGGTCGCCACGATCGCGGTGTCGGTGGCGAGGTCGCGGATCGAGTCGGCCACGCTGACCACGTCCCGGCGGCTGAGCCCGTCCAGCAGCCCGTCCAGCAGCAGCAGGTCAGGTTCGTGGACCGCGGCCGCGGCGAGCCTGACCCGGCGGACCACGGCGGGCGGCGCGGCCCGCACCGGGACCCGGTTCCACGGCACCAGGCCGAGCCGGTCGAGGACGGCGGCGGTCAGCGCGTCCCGGTCCGACCAGGGCACCCCGGACCGCCGGGCGGCGTGCTCGACCGCCTTCCGGATCTTGCAGGCCGGCTGCGGCCGGAGCGACCGGCGCGCCACCCCGACCCGGGGCCTGACCGCTTCCCGGCCGCGGGCGGTGGTGAGGTCCTCGCCCAGCACCCGCAGCTCACCGTAGGCAGGCCGGGCGAGCCCGGCCAGCAGGTCCACCACCGCCGAGCCCGCGGCCCGGCGGGAGCTTTCGATGCCGATCACCGGGCCGGAGACGGCGCCCTCCACCCGGAAGCTGGCCGCGCGGAGCACCCAGCCCCAGCCATGCTTCACTCCCACCCCGGCCGCCAGGACCGGCGGCATACCTGCCAGCAAAGAACCGGGCCGCATGCTCTCCCCCCGAACAGCAGCAGCATTCCCCACCAGGAAATATAGCGGATCGTAGCCGCAAGGTGAACGATGGGTCACACACTCGCCGCGATCCGGGGCAGGCGGGGGGCCGACGGGGGGGCCGGTACGGTGTGGGCGTGGCCAAGCCCCTGGACCTACCGTTCGACCCGATCGCGCGCGCCGCGCAGATCTGGGAGCACCGGTTCGGCCCCTCGGACGCGATGGCGGCAGTGACCTCGATCATGCGCGCGCAGCAGATCCTGCTGGCCGAGCTGGACGGGGTGCTCCGGCCGCATGGCCTCACCTTCGCCCGGTACGAGGCGCTGGTGCTGCTGACCTTCAGCCGCGCCGGCGCGCTGCCGCTGGGCGTGATCGGCCAGCGGCTGATGGTTCATCCCACCAGCGTCACCAACATCATCGACCGGCTGGAGCAGCAGGGGCTGGTGACCCGGCAGCCCAACCCGGCCGACGGGCGGGGCAAGCTGGCCGCGATCACCGAGCAGGGGCGGGCCGTGGCCGGCCGCGCCACCGGGGACCTGATGGCCACCAGGTTCGGGATGGGCGGCTACGGCGCCGGGGAACTCGGGCAGCTGTTCACGCTGCTGCGCGGGCTGCGGGTCACGGCCGGCGACTTCCCGCCCGGGGCCGGGGCCGGGGCGCCGGGGGAGGTCCGGCGCGTCAGCACCTGACCGCCGGCAGCGGGCCGCCAGCCGGACCTGACCCGCCCGCGGGGAGGACCAGGGTCAGGATCTGACCGCAACCGGCGCCCAGCTGCGGCCGCCGTCATGGGTGAACCAGATCGCCTGCTCGCCGCTATCGGCGGGAATCGCGATCCCCTGCTCGGCGGTGGTCATCCCCACGTAGCTGAAGCCGCCGGACGGCAGCCCGGTCACGGCCGCGGCCTGCCAGTTCTTGCCGTGATCGGCAGACAACCGGATGCCCCGGCTGGTCGCCAGCACCAGCGTGCCCGACGGCGAGCCGGACAGCGAGGCCGGCCTGCCGTGCCCGCTCGTGCTGCCGGTGGGCCGCCAGGTTTTCCCGCCGTCGGGCGAGAAGAAGACCGGCTCGGCACCGCCGCTCGTCAGCCCCGGCATCGCGCAGATGACCGCCAGGCTGGTGGTGGCGGGGCCGGTACTGAGCCCGGTGTCGGTCAGCAGCGGCCCGGCCTGCTGGCCGGCGCTGCCGGGGGCGCAGGGCGTCGCCGCTGGCAGGGCGCCGCCTTCCGCGCGCCACGCGCCCGCCTCGCCCACCGGGCCGGTGAGGAGCTGGCCGGCGGGCGTGAGCAGGTAGCCGCCGCTGCCGCCGAGGACGAGCGGGACGGAGCCGCCAGGCCCGCCGGTGCCCAGTTCCTGCCCACGCACCGGCACCCGCTGCCAGACGTTGCTGTCAGCGGCGGCGGACCAGAGCGTGAAGTCGGTGCAGCGGGCGCTGAAGTCGGCGCCGCTCCCGCTGCAGCGGGCCCACACCGCGTAGGCGGTCTCGTCCCGGACGGCCAGCGTGATGACCCGCTCACCTCGGGTCCCGATGCGGGTCCAGCTCTGGCCGCCGTCATGGGTGGCCCACAGCTGCGGCCCGAACACCCAGCCGTTGTCCAGGTTCCCGAACCGGATCTGGCTCACGCCCTGCGACCCGTCCGGCGGGCCCGCCACCGGCGCGGGCACGCCGTGCCAGGTCTGGCCGCCGTCGTCGGTCCGCGCGATGGAGGTGCAGATGACCGGGCTGGGCGGGCCGCAGTGGCCGGGCGTGCCCGCCTGGCCGAGCGTCCAGCCGGTGTCGGCGCCGACGAACGTGACCGAGGCGGGCGCGAAGTTCGGCGGCACCGGCGGCTGGGTCGGCACCGGGGCGGGAGAGCCGGTGGAGGCCGAGGTCCGGCCGGGGCTGCCGCTGGCCGAGGGACTGGGAGAGGGCGATCCGGCCGCTGCCTGGCTGCGCTCGGCGCTGGGGGCGGAGCGGAACTGCGAGATCGCGTACTGCGGGATGGTGGCGGCGGCGGCGATGACCGCCGCCGCGCCCGCGGCGGCCGCCGCGGCCCGCCCGAGCTTGCGCCGCCGGGCGCGCCTGCGGATCCGGCTCAGCGTGCCGGGCGGCGGCGGCAGCGGCTGCACGTGCTCGTCCAGCCAGTCGTCGATCGGGTCGCGGGGCTCAGGCATCGGCGCCCGCTTCCCCGAGTGCGGCCCGCAGCCGGGCGCGGGCGTGGTACAGGTCCGCCTTGATCGTGCCCTCCGGCCGCCCCAGCAGGGCGGCCACGTCACGGATCGGGTAGCCGCCGTAATAGTGCAGCAGGAACGGGTTGCGCAGCCGGTCGGGCAGGGACTGGATGAGCTCGCGCACGTCCACCTCCTGCACCGGGTGGTAGGCGGCGTTGTCCGACGCGCCCGCGGTGCGCATCGCCCGGCGCTCCCGGCCGGACTTCCGCCAGTGGTCACGGACCAGGTTCGTCGCGATCATGTACAGGTAGCTCTGCGGGTTGTCCAGCCCGGCCCAGCGCGACAGCAGCCGGGTGAACGCCTCCGAGGCGATCTCGTGGGCGGTGTCGTCGTTATCGACCAGCCGCCGCACCCAGCCCGCCAGCCGCGGGTAGCACGCGCTGAACAGCTCCTCGACAGCTGCCCGGTCGCTGCTGCGGAACGTCCCCACGGGGTCCCCTCGGCTCGCGGCCCCCGGCTGGGGTGCCAGCGGCAGCAGGGTCACCACGTCCCCTGCGGCGGCGGCCGCGGTCATGTCGGCGGCTCGGGCTGGCACTGGTTTATCACACCTCCGGCAGCGCAGCGAGGCTGGCTGGCCCGCTGTCACCTCATGGTCAGGGGCATCATTCAGCCCCGGCCTGACTCTGAGACGGCACTGGCCCGGTGCAGGTTGCCGGGAGTATGCGCGGCGGCGGCTGCGCCCGCCGGCTCGTGCCCGGCTGGCGGCTGCGCCCGGCGCTTCGCTCGCGGCCGCCCGGCTTACACTGGACCACGAAGATAGTAGGACTTCCTACTATCTTCGTCAGTAGCACGGGAGGCATGGCCATGGACGCGCCCGTATCGCCCGACAGCCCCGGGGACGGCAGGCTCCGCTGGGAGCGCCGCTACCGGGAGGCCCGCATCCGGGACTCTGATTTCACCACCCTGTCGGGGGTCGAGGTGGACCCGGTGTACGGGCCGCCGGAGGGGGCGGTGGTGCCGGGGTTCGAGCGGATCGGGTGGCCGGGCGAGTTCCCGTTCACCCGCGGCCTGTACCCGGCCGGCTACCGCGGCAGGGCGTGGACGATCCGGCAGTTCTCCGGGTTCGGCAACGCGGCGCAGACGAACGAGCGGTACCGGATGCTGCTGGACGCCGGCGGCACCGGGCTGTCGGTGGCGTTCGACATGCCCACGCTGATGGGGCGCGACTCCGATGACCCGCGCTCGCGCGGCGAGGTGGGCCACTGCGGGGTGGCGGTGGACTCGGCGGCCGACATGGACGTGCTGTTCGCCGGGATCCCGCTGGCCGAGGTCACCACCTCGATGACGATCAGCGGCCCTGCGGTGCCGGTGTTCTGCCAGTACCTGGTGGCGGCTGAGCGGCAGGGCGCCGACATCGGCAGGCTGGACGGCACGCTGCAGACCGACATCTTCAAGGAGTACATCGCCCAGAAGGAATGGCTGTTCGCGCCGCAGCCGCACCTGCGGCTGATCGGCGACCTGATGGAGTACTGCGCCGCGGAGATCCCCGCCTACAAGCCGCTGTCGGTGTCCGGGTACCACATCAGGGAGGCGGGTTCCACCGCCGCCCAGGAACTCGCGTTCACGCTGGCGGACGGGTTCGGGTATGTGGAACTGGGCCTGTCGCGGGGGCTGGACGTCGAGGTGTTCGCGCCGGGCCTGTCGTTCTTCTTCGATGCCCACATCGACTTCTTCGAGGAGATCGCCAAGTTCCGGGCCGCCCGGCGGATCTGGGCCCGGTGGCTGCGGGACGTCTACGGCGCGAAATCGGAGCGCGCCCAGCGGCTGCGGTTCCACACCCAGACCGCTGGCGTGTCGCTGACTGCGCAACAGCCCTCGAACAACGTGGTGCGCACCGCGATCGAGGCGCTGGCCGCGGTGCTGGGGGGCACGAACTCGCTGCACACCAACGCCCTGGACGAGGTGCTCGCGCTGCCCAGCGACCAGGCGGCGGAGATCGCCCTGCGCACCCAGCAGGTGATCATGGAAGAGACGGAGGCCGGCAACGTGGCCGACCCGCTGGGCGGCTCCTGGTACCTGGAAGCCCTGACCGACCGGCTGGAGGCCGAGGCGGAGCAGATCTTCACCCGGATCCGGCAGCTGAGCCCGGACGGCACGATGACCGGCGGGATCCTGCGCGGGATCGAGATGGGCTGGTTCATGACCGAGATCGCCGAGGC
>DASQSC010000197.1:0-4494 GCA_035642555.1 Streptosporangiaceae bacterium
GATCCGGCGGCCAGCACCCACACCTCCCGCGCGCACCTGATCGCCGGCAGGGTGAGGGACAGCCGGGTGGGCGGCGGCTTCGGCGCGCCCCGGACCGCGACCGCCGGCCGGTCGTCGTACAGCGCGGGCAGACCGGGGAACAGCGACGCCACGTGACCCTCCGGCCCGATCCCGAGCAGCAGCACGTCGAACGAGGGGGCCGGGCCGTGGTCCTCCGGCCGCCGGGCGGCCGTCAGCCAGCCGGCGTACCGCTCCGCGGCCGCTTCCGGGTCGTCGCCGTCCGGCCCGTCGGGGCCCGGCATCGGGCGGACCCGCTCCGGGTCGGTGTCCACGTGCCGCAGTAGCGCCGCGCGGGCGCCGGTCTCGTTTCGTTCCGGGTGGCCCGCGGGCAGGAACCGCTCGTCGCCCCACCAGATATCCAGCCGCCGCCAGTCCACCGCGTCCCGGGCCGGGGCGGCGGCCAGCTCGGCCAGCACCGCGGTTCCGACCCCGCCGCCGGTGAGGACCAGCGCGGCGCTCCTCGCCGCGGCCTGGACGTCCACCAGCCGGGTCACCAGCCTCGCCGCCGCCGCCTTGGCGAGCAGGCTGGCGTCGTGATGGATGAGGACCTCAGGGACGCTCACCGGTTTACCCGGCGCCGCCGGCGGCCAGGGCGGCCAGGGTCTCCGCGTACACCACGTCGGGGTCGAGCCGCCGCAGCTCCTCCGCCAGCAGCTCGGCGGTGTCCCGGCGGTGCAGCGCCACCCGCCGTTCCGGCTGGCCGGGCCGGGTGAGCAGGGCCACCCGGCCGTCGGGGCGGTTGATGGTGATGTCGCCGTCGGCGGTGCCGAACCGGACGTCGGTGATGCCGGGCCCGGCGGACTTCTCGCCGTCGAACGGCACGCTCAGCCGGGCCGACAGCCATGCCGCCAGCAGGTCAGCGGTCGGGTTGCCGGCTTCCGCGCCGATCGAGCCATCGCCGATGGCGCCGTGCGGCTGGTCGAGGGTGGCGGCCAGCAGCGACCGCCACGGCGTTGCCCGGGTCCAGGCCAGGTCGGTGTCCCCGGGCTGGTAGCCCGCTGCCAGCCGGACCAGGCAGTGGCGGGGGGCCTGCGCGGCCGCCGAGTCGGTGATGCGGCGCTGCGCCAGCGCGCCCAGCGGGTCGCCGGCCGGCCGGTCCGGGGGAGCGCCTGGCCACCAGGTGACCACGGGCGTGTCGGGCATCAGCAGCGGCTCCACCACCGAGTCCGCGTGCTGGCCGACCGGGCCGTGCATGCGCAGCAGCACGGTCTCGCCGGGGCTCATCTCGCCCACCCTGATCTCGGCGTCCAGCCGGGACGCGGTGTCCGGGCGGCGGGTGATGATCACGAGCACCCGGCACGGGTGCTCGCGGGCGGCCTGGCTGGCGGCGCGCACGGCGTCGTACTGGGCGGCCTCGTCGGTGACGATCACCAGCGTGAGCACCATGCCGCTGGCCGGCCCGCCCAGCCGCTGCCGTGCCTGCCGGAGCGCGTCGTGGATGGCGCCGACGGTGGTCTCGGTCAGGTCGATGGTCATGGGGCGGTCTCCGTCATAGCCTGCGCCAGGCCCGGCCGTCGGCGGCGAGCATCGCGTCGGCTGAGGCCGGGCCCTCGGTGCCGGCCGGGTAGGGGTCCGGCTTGGTGTGCTCGGCCCAGAAGTCCTCCACCGGGTCCAGGACCTGCCAGGACAGCTCGACCTCCTCGTGCCGCGGGAACAGCGGCGGGTCCCCGATCAGCACGTCCAGCAGCAGCCGCTCGTAGGCCTCCGGGCTGGACACGGTGAACGACTCGCCGTAGGCGAAGTCCATGTTCACGTCGCGGACCTCCATCGCCGAGCCGGGCACCTTGGAGCCGAACCTGACCGTCACCCCCTCGTCCGGCTGGACCCGGACCACCAGCGCGTTCTGCCCCAGCTCCTGGGTCTCGGTAACGGAGAACGGCAGGTGCGGCGCGCGCTGGAAGATCACCGCGATCTCGGTCATCCGGCGCGGCAGCCGTTTGCCCGCTCGCAGGTAGAACGGCACCCCGGCCCACCGCCGGGTGTCCACCCCGAGCTTCAGCGCCGCGTACGTCTCGGTGCGCGAATCGGGCGGGATGCCCTGCTCCTCCAGGTACCCGGGCACCTGCACGCCGCCCTGCCACCCGGCCGTGTACTGGCCCCGGGCGGTGCCCGCGGCCAGGTCATCCGGCAGCCGCACCGCCGACAGCACCTTCTGCTTCTCCAGCCGCAGCGCATCGGCGTCGAACGAGACCGGCTCCTCCATCGCGGTCAGCGCCAGCAGCTGCATCAGATGGTTCTGGATCACATCCCGGGCCGCGCCGATGCCGTCGTAGTAGCCGGCCCGGCCGCCGATGCCGATGTCCTCGGCCATCGTGATCTGGACGTGGTCCACGTAGCCCCGGTTCCAGATCGGCTCGTACAGCTCGTTGGCGAACCGCAGCGCCAGGATGTTCTGGACCGTCTCCTTGCCCAGGTAGTGATCGATGCGGAAGACGGAGTGGTGGCCGAACACCGAGTTCACGATCTCGTTCAGCTCCCGCGCGCTGGCCAGGTCATGACCGAACGGCTTCTCCACCACCACCCGCCGCCACGGCCGGGGCGCCCGGCCCTGCCCGTCGCCAGCACTGCTGGGCGATGACAGCCCCGACCGCTTCAGCTGCTGCACCACGGTGCGGAAGAACCTGGGCGGGATGGACAGGTAGAACGCGTAGTTCCCGCCGGTGCCCCGCTGCGTGTCGAGCTCGGCCACCGTCTGCGCGAGCCGGTCGAAGGCGGCGTCGTCGTCGAACTCGCCCGGCACGAACCTGACGCCCTCCGACAGCTGCTGCCACACCGTGTCGTTGAACGGCGTGCGCGCGTTCTCCTTCACCGCCCGGTAGGTGACCTGCGCGAAATCCTCGTCCGCCCAGTCCCGGCGGGCGAACCCCACCAGCGAGAAGCCCGGCGGCAGCAGCCCCCGGTTGGCCAGGTCGTAGATGGCCGGCATGAGCTTCTTACGGGCCAGGTCACCGGTCACTCCGAACATCACCAGCACGCACGGCTGCGCGACGCGGGGAATCCGCCGGTCGCGTGGATCGCGGAGCGGATTGGTCAAGCCAGGTCACCTGCCCCTTGTCCGGTTGCTCCGCCGCCGGTGCCGGCGGCGGCGAGGAGCTGGCTGAGGCCGGCGCTGCGATCGCGCAAGTGCAGCCGGACGGCGGGCCTGCCCCGGCCGCGCAGTGCGCCGAGGTCGCCGAGCGCCTGCGCGAGCTGGAGCCTGCCCAGCGTGAACGGCTGGCCCGGAACCTGCACGTCTTCCCGCACCGTCCCGGTGACCTGCAGGAACACGCCGGACTGCGGCCCGCCCTTGTGGTACTGGCCGGTCGAGTGCAGGAACCGCGGCCCCCACCCGAAGGTGACCGGCCGGGTGGTGCGCGCGGCCAGCCGGTCCCGCAGCAGCCCGGCCGCCTCGTCACCGAGCCGGTCCAGGTACGCCATGATCGCCAGATACCCGTCGGCGGGCAGCGACCACAGCAGGGCATCGAGAACTCCGGGCAGGTCGCTGGCCCCCCGCAGCACGTCGGTGTCCGCGTACACGGTAACGGCCTGGTCGGTGAAGGCGGGCTCGCCCACCGGCAGCGGGCCGGCCGCCAGCAGTTTCTGCGTGTTCTCCTTGGACTCGGCCACGTTCGGCTGGTCGAACGGGTTGATGCCGAGCAGGCGGCCTGCCACCGCGATCGCGTACTCCCAGATCAGGAACTGCGCCCCGAGCGGGCCGGACACGGCGGTGTTGACCGGCGTCCCGCCCGGCTGGCCGAGGCCGATCAAGTGCAGGCCCGGCCCGGGGGAGAAGCCGGGCGCGTCCTCGGAGCCGAGCACCACCGGCAGCAGGCCGCGTCCCTGTTTGCCGGTCGATTCGGCGATGAGCTGCTCCGCCCAGTCCCCGAAGCCTGTCAGGCCCGAGTTGCAGTCGGCCAGCACCACCTTGTCGAAACCGTCGGCGGCGTAGCCGCCCAGCGTGGCCCCGAGCGCCAGCGCCGGGTTGGCCTCGGCCAGCGGCAGCTCCGCCAGCGCGGCCTCGGCGTCATCCAGCAGCTGGCCGACCTGCACTCCGGCCAGCCCGCTGGGCACCAGCCCGAACGCGGTCAGGGCGCTGTAGCGGCCGCCGACCTCCGGGTCGGCCAGCACCACCCGGTAGCCGGCCTCCCGGGCGATCTGCTCCAGCGGCGATCCCGGGTCGGTGACCGCCACGAACCGGCGGGCCAGGTCCGGGCCGGACAGCCCGAGGTGCGCGAAGGCGGCCTCGAAGATGCGGCGGTGGCTGTCGGTCTCCACGGTGGACCCGCTCTTGGACGACACCACCACCAGCGTGCGGTCGAGCCGGTCCGCGAGGACGGTGGCGACCTGGTGCGGGTCGGTCGTGTCCAGCACCGTGAGCGGGACCCCGGCGGTCCGGGTGATCACTTCCGGGGCGAGCGAGGAGCCGCCCATCCCGGCCAGCACGACGTGGTCGAG
>DASQSC010000198.1:0-2702 GCA_035642555.1 Streptosporangiaceae bacterium
GTGGCTGCCGAGCGCGGCGCTCGCCCCCAGCACCGAGGTGAGCCGGGCCCGCACGCCCGCGTCCTCGCGCAGCGCCGTCATCAGCTCCTGGTCCCGGGGCATCCGGGCCAGCGCCGCCAGTGCCAGGTCAGGGTCGGGGGCCGCGGCGAGCGCGGCCAGCAGGTCGCGGTCGGGGCCGTCGGCAGCCAGCCCAAGCTCCGTGACCACCAGCTGCTCGGCCTGGTCCGGGGCGGCGAACCCCATCCGGGCCAGCTGTCCGGCAGTGGTGGTCGTGCGCGGCACGCTCACCCCAGCACCGTAGCGGCCGGCGGGCGCGCCTTCCCGCCGCCCGCTCGCGCTCACCGGGCCCAGAACTCCGGTGACGGGCGGACCACACAGAACTCGTTGCCGTCCGGGTCGCTGAGGATGTGCCAGGTCCAGTCGCCCTCCGTGACCGGCTGCGCCGTCTGGCGGGTGGCGCCGACCGCGACGACCCTGGCGACCTCGGGCTCCAGCTCGCGGGTCCGAAGATCGAGGTGGAGCCGGTTCTTCCCTGACTTGCGCTCTGGGACGCGCTGCAGCAGCACCTCGATACCCTGGCCGTCGGCGGGCACCAGGCTCTGGTACGGCCCGTTCGGCTCCCCGTCCCGGACATACCCGAGCACCTCACACCAGAAGCTGGCGGCGCGCCCGAGGTCCGAGCAGTCAACGACCAGAGTCAGCTCGCCGCGGCCGGGCCCGTATCCGTGCGGCCTCCTCGTTCCGTCCATGTCAGGACGGTACTGCGCCGGGCCGCCCCGTCGGTCCCGGCCTCTCCTGCGCTGGCCCCGGATTGACGGTGCCGGATGGCAGACTGTCCGGCATGGCCGGTTCCGATCCGAAAGCGGATCTCCAGCGTTACCTGCAAGCCGCCCGCGAGGCCCTGCTCTGGAAACTGGAAGGGCTGCCGGAGTACGACATCCGCCGCCCCCTCACCCCGACCGGCACCAACCTGCTGGGGCTGGTCAAGCACGTGGCCAGCGTCGAGTTCGGGTATTTCGGCGACACCTTCGGGCGGCCGTCGGGCGAGCCGCTGCCGTGGTTCGAAGAGGGCGCGGAGCCCAACGCGGACATGTGGGCGGCCCCGGACGAGTCGCGCGAGCAGATCACGGGGCTGTACCGGCGGGCGTGGGCGCACTCCGACGCGACCATCAGCGAGCTGCCGCTGGAGGGGATCGGGCAGGTGCCGTGGTGGCCGCCCGAGCGGAGCGAGGTGACGCTGCACCGGGCGCTGGTGCACATGATCGACGAGACCGCGCGGCACGCCGGGCACGCCGACATCGTCCGGGAGCTGATCGACGGCAAGGCCGGGGTGCGGCCGGGCAGTGACAACCTGCCACCTGTCGATCAGGGGTGGTGGCAGGAGTACCGGAGCCGGCTGGAGCAAGCCGCGCGGGAAGCCGGGACAGGCTGAGATGACGGCGTTCGTCCTGGTGCACGGCGCCTGGGGCGGTGCGCACGGCTTCCGCAAGGTCCGGCCCCTGCTGTGGGCGGCCGGGCACGAGGTCTTCACGCCGAGCCTGACCGGCATCGGCGAGCGGGCGCATCTCACCAGCCCCCAGGTCTGCCTGACGACGCACATCACCGATGTGGTCAACACCGTCCTGTACGAGGACCTGCGCGACATCGTGCTGGTCGGCTACTCCTACGGGGGAATGGTGGTCACCGGGTCGATCGGGCACATCGGCGACCGGATCAGCCATCTGGCCTACCTGGACGCCTTCCTGCCCGGTGACGGCGACAGCCTCAGCACGCTGACCGGGGGCAGGGCCGCTCCCGGCCTGATCGAGCTGGGCCGGGACTGGCTGGTGCCGCCGGTGTCCCGGGAGTACGACGACCCGGCCGAGACCGAATGGGCCGCCCCGCGCCGGACCCCGCATCCGGCTGCCTGCTTCACCGAGCCGGTCCGGCTGGCCCGCCCGCTGGAGGAGTTCCCGTTCACGCGCACCTACATCAAGGCGACCGGCGAGCCCCGGCCCGGGCCCGGCGATCTCCGACCCGAGGCCGGCCAGCCCTTCTGGGCCGCTGCGGACCGGGTCCGGAACTCGCCCGCCTGGCGGTACCGGGAGATCGCCACCAGCCACATGATCGCCAGCAACCGGCCCGGCGAGCTGGCCCGGTTGCTGCTGGAGCTGGCCTGACCCTGGCCCGGTGCGCGGGCGGCGGGATCAGGACCAGCGCCGCAGCAGCGCCTCGGCGCCGGCCGCGAGCTCGGTCACCAGGGTGGCGGCCGGCCGTTCCTCGGTTACCAGCCCGACGGCCTGGCCCGCATACAGGCAGCCGAGGTCGTAGTCCTCCTGTTCCTGGGCGGCGGCGAGCTGCCGCTGGGCCCGCTCGTCGGCGGCCAGCTCGTCGTCGCGGCCTTCCCAGACCCGGCTGAACTCGTTCGCCAGCGCGCGCCCGCCGAACTCCCGCGGCCACGGGATCCGCCTGCCGACGTCGAACAGCCGGGTGTAGACGGTGCCGGTCTCGTTCGCGGCCTGGATGCGCTTCCGGGCGGCCGGGGTGTTGTCACCCTCCGGGGATGCCAGCAGCGCGGTGCCGATCCACGCGCCGGCCGCGCCCGCGGCGAGCACCGCCGCCAGCCCGCGCGCGGTGGCGATGCCCCCGGCGGCGAGCACCGGGACGTCGACCGCCGCCAGCACCCCTTGCAGCAGCGGCAGCGTGCCGACCCGGTCGTGACC
>DASQSC010000199.1:0-2450 GCA_035642555.1 Streptosporangiaceae bacterium
GGCGGCGGGCGCGGCGATGAGCACCCCGGCCGCTGGCAGCCACCGGATGGCGCGGGCGGCGTCGTCCCGGCTGATGGCCGGGGCGGCCCGGACCGGGATGATGGTGAACAGCGCCAGCGCGGCCCGGCCCGCGCTGCCGACGGCCCGCCAGGGCGGCGGGGCCGGGCGCGCCGGCGGTGCCTGCGTCATCGCAGCCGCTGCGGGATGCCCGCGGTGCACAGCCAGACCTCGTCGCTGCCCGCGGCGAGGCGGGTGTTGAGCGATCCCAGCTCGTCCCGGAACAGCCGTCCGGACAGGGTGGCCGGGACCACGCCGGAGCCGACCTCGTTGCTCACCGCCACCACCTGCCGCCGGGTCGCCTGCCAGGCCGCCACCATCCGGCCGGTCCGCTCGGCCAGCGCGGCCGCGGCACCGGGGGCGCCTTCCCAGCATCCGCAGCCCGCCATGACCCTGGCCAGCCAGGTGGACACGCATTCCAGCAGCACCGGAACGGCGGGGCCGGTTACGGCAAGCACCTGCTCCAGGTCGAGCGTCTCGGTGGTCCGCCAGCCAGCGGGCCGCCGCTGCCGGTGGGCGGCCACCCGGGCGTCCCATTCCTGGTCACCCGCGTCGGCCGGCGGGCCGGTGGCCACGTACTCCACCGCGTCGTGGCCGGTCAGCATCCGCTCGGCGTGCGCCGACTTGCCCGACCGGGCGCCGCCGAGCACCAGCACCCGCCGGCCGGCCGGCGGGTCACCCGGCAGCGAGGGCGCGCCCGTTGCCGAGGGCTCGCCCGTCAGCGAACGCTCGCCTGTCACCGGGCGCTCGCCGGTTGCCGGGGCTCGTTCATCCTGACTGCTACTCCTTGGCGCCGGAGACCCCGGCGCTGTCGAACGTCGCGACGTCCCGCAGCACCCGGGCGGCGGCCTGCAGCACCGGCAGCGCCAGCACCGCGCCCGACCCCTCGCCCAGCCGCATGCCCAGGTCCAGCAGCGGCCGCAGGCCGAGCACGCCCAGCGCGCGGGCCGCGCCCGGCTCGGTGGACAGGTGGCCGGCCACCAGGCAGCCGGTCACGTCCGGGGCCAGCGCGGCGGCGGCCAGCGCCGCCGAGCACGCGACCACGCCGTCCAGCACCACGGGCACCCGGCGGGCCGCCCCGCCCAGCATGAACCCGGCCAGCGCGGCGTGCTCGAGCCCGCCGACCGCGGCCAGCACGCCGACCGGGTCCGCCGGATCAGGGTGATGGCGGTCCAGCGCCCGCCGGACCACAGCCACCTTCCGGCCCCACATCTGGTCGTCGATGCCGGTGCCCCGCCCGGTGACCGCCTCCGGGGATCCCCCGGTGAACGCGGCGATCAGCGCGGCCGAGGCGGTGGTGTTGGCGATGCCCATGTCGCCGGTGAGCAGGCAGCGGTTCCCCGCGTCGGCCAGCTCGGCGGCGATGCGGATGCCGGCCGCGATGGCCAGCCCGGCCTCGCTGCGGGTCATGGCCGGGCCCGCGGTCATGTCGCCGGTGCCGGGCCGGACCTTGCGCGCCACCAGGCCGGGGCCCGGCGGCAGCTCGGCCGCCACGCCCACGTCCACCACCTGCACCGCGGCCCCGGACTGCGCCGAGACCACGTTCACGACCGCCCCGCCGGCCAGGAAGTTGGCCACCATCTGCGCGGTGACCTCCTGCGGCCAGGGCGTGACGCCGCGGGCGTGCACGCCGTGGTCGGCCGCGAACACCGCCACCGTGGCGGGCTCGGGCAGCGGCGGCGGGCACAGGGCGGCCAGCCCGGACAGCCGGACCGACAGGTCCTCCAGTGCCCCCAGCGACCCGGGCGGCTTGGTGAGCCGGAGCTGCCGGTCCCGTGCCGCCGCCATGGCCGGCTCATCCGGCGGCCTGATCGCGGCGATCGTGCTGGCCAGCAGTTGCTCGGGCGGGTCGGCGGTCACGGGTGCACCTCCGGGCGGGAACTGGTAAGGGCGGGTTCGGCGCGGACATGGTCGTGGTCGTGGTCGTGGTCGTCGGGGTGGGCGTGCGGGGTCTGCGGCTGGCCGACCTTGCCGGCGTATCCCGGCAGCGTGACCCGGTAGGCGCAGGTGTCGCAGTTCATCCGGATGTCGCCGCTGATGGCCTCGTCGTAGCGTGCCAGCACCAGGTCAGCCAGCTCGTCGCAGTCGCCGATCAGGCCGGCCACGCGCACGTCAAGCGCCGGGTTCCGGCTTGCGAACTCGCCGGCCTGGGCGGCGACCCGGTCCGGCAGCACGCCAGGGAACAGGAAGTAGGGCGCCACCACGATCCGCCGGGCGCCGAGGCGGCGGGCACGTTCCAGCGCGGCCGGGACGCCCGGCGGCGCCAGCGACACGAACGACAGCTCCACCTCGTCGTAGCCGCGGCCCTCCCACAGCAGCCGGCACACCTTGGCGACCTCCGCGTTGGCGTCCGGGTCGGTGGACCCGCGTCCGGTGAGCACCACGAACGTGCC
>DASQSC010000200.1:0-2710 GCA_035642555.1 Streptosporangiaceae bacterium
CGCAAGAGCTTCGGCGCCAAGGAGGCCGTGGCCGGCATCGACCTGGAGATCGCGGCCGGTTCGCTGGCCGGGCTGGTCGGGCCGAACGGGGCCGGGAAGACCACCTCGCTGTCGATGATGACCGGGCTGCTGCGGCCGGACGCCGGGCAGATCCTGATCAACGGGCTGGACGTGTGGGCCGACCCGCGGGCCGCCAAGGCGGTCATCGGCGTGGTGCCGGACCAGGCCAGCCTGTTCGAGCGGCTCAGCGGGGCCGAGATGCTGGAATACGCCGGGCGGCTGCGCGGCCTGCCCGCCGGGGAGGCGCGCTCGCGGTCCGCCCAGTTGCTGGACCTGCTCGACCTGGCCGCGGACGCGAAGCGGCTGGTCGCCGACTACTCCACCGGCATGCGCAAGAAGGCGGCGCTCGGCTGCGCCCTGATTCACAACCCGTCGGTGCTGTTCCTGGACGAGCCGCTGGAAGGCGTCGACCCCATCTCCGGCGATGTGATCCGCCGCCTGCTGACGCGCTACACCAGGTCCGGTTCGACGGTCCTGTTCTCGAGCCACGTCATCGAGATGGTCGAGCAGATCTGCGACCACGTCTCCATCATCGACAAGGGCAGGATCGCGGCCACCGGCACCACCGGGCAGGTGCGGGGCGGCAAGACCCTGCAGCAGGCATTCATCGACCTGGTGGGCCCGCGGGCAGGCGACGAGGAGGGACTGTCATGGCTTGGCTCCTCGTCCAGCTGAAGCTGCGCCTGCTGCGCAACGCGCTGCACTCATCCACGGCCGCCAAGGTGTCCTTCCTGGTCAGCACGGCCCTGGCCGGCCTGATGGCGATCGGGGTGTTCGTGCTGCTGGCCCTGCTGCGCGGCACCGGCGCGTCGCTGGGCCTGACCACCGTCATCTTCACCTTGCTCGCGCTCGGCTGGCTGATCATGCCGATCTTCGCCTTCGGCCTGGACAGCACCCTGGACCCGGCCACGCTGGCGCTCTACCCGCTGCGCACCCGCCCGCTCACGGTGGGGCTGCTGGCCGCCTCGGCCACCGGCGCCTGGCCGCTGGCTAACCTGGCCGGCCTGCTCGGGGTCACGGTGGGGCTGGCCGCCGGCCCGTTCGGGCTGCTCGTCGCCGTGGTCGCGGTTGCGGCGCAGGTGCTGTTCTGCATCACCCTGGCCCGGCTCGTGACGACCAGCATGGCCAGCCTGCTGCGCTCGCGCCGCGGCAAAGACCTCGCCGCCTTCCTCGTCATCCCGATCTTCGCTCTCTACGAGTTCTTCACCCAGGTGATCCCCAAGGTGGCGGCCGAGGGCAAGATCACCGCCGCGAGCTTCACCGGCGTCGACGCATGGCTGCGCTGGCTGCCGCCCGGGCTGGCCGCGCACGCGATCAGCGACGCCTCCGGCGGCCGTCCCGGCGCTGCCCTGGCGCGGCTGGCGCTGCTGGCCGTCATCATCGTGGTGCTCGGCTGGCTGTGGATACGCTCGCTCACCCGCGCCCTGGTCACCGCCGACACGACCACCCAGTCATCGCGGGTCCGCAGCGCGGCGCTGCCCCTGGCCCGCTACGGCCTGCGCGGCGCGCTGGCCGCCCGGTTCTGGATCTATCAGCGCCGCGAGCCCGCGTCGCTGGTCTTCTGGGCGATGACCGCGGTCATCATGGTCGCGGTGTCGGTCCGGGCCATCATGGGCGGCTCCGCCACGCCGCCCGGCGTGCTGCTCGCAAGCTCGATCTTCGGGGCCGGGTTCGTCGGGTTCTTCCACGCCAACTCGGTCGGGATGACCGGGCCGCCGTTCGTGGCCGAGGCCCTGGCGCTGACCGGCCGCCGCGAGCTGCGCGCGTACTTCTCCGGCCAGGACATCGCGCTCGGCGTGATCGCGGTCCCGCTGCTCATCGCGATCTCCTTCGGCCTGGCGGCGGCGGCCGGGCGCCCCGGGTACGGATTCCTGGGCACGGCCGTGGACCTGGCCGGGCTCGGCGCCGCCCTGGCGCTGAGCAACATCTTCACCGTCACGCTCGCCTACCCGACCGACAAGCGAGCCGGGAACCCGCTGCGCCAGGGCTCCCAGGGGTACGCGGTCTACGGGATCCTCGCCGTCCTCGGCATCGTGGTCGGCGTCGCCATCGTGGTCGTACCGGTGATCGTCGCGATCGTGCTCACCGGCGGGGACCCGGCGGCGGTCCGGATGCCGGCCCTGGTGCTCGGCGCCGCGGCCTACGGCTTCGCGCTGATCTGGGCCGGAGTTCAGGTTGCCGCCCGGGCGGCTACGGCGAAGCTGCCGGAACTATGCCAGATCGCCCGCCGCACCAAGCTCTAGCCAGATCAGGTCCGGGGGGTGACGGCGCCCTAGCTGTCGGGGTCGGGGTCGCCCCCGCCGCGGATAAGCCGTTCCAGATGGCTGATGAACTCCGGGTCATCGTCCGGCCCGCACGGCCGGTACCGGTACCGGCGCGGCGGCAGGTCGGCCGGGTCCCGTCCGGGCTCGCCGCCCGGTTCCCAGCGCCCGCGGCCCGCCGGGTGCCTGCGGAGCGCGGCCTGGGCATCCAGCCCGTGCGCGGACAGGTGCCTCGGGTGCCGGAGCGT
This sequence comes from Streptosporangiaceae bacterium, assembly GCA_035642555.1. Lineage (GTDB taxonomy): Bacteria > Actinomycetota > Actinomycetes > Streptosporangiales > Streptosporangiaceae > JAIRTY01. The sequence goes on from DASQSC010000200.1 coordinate 2,570, forward strand.
CCGGGCAGCCAGCAGCCACGCCCACATGCCGCCGATCACCAGCGCCGCGATGAGCAGAGCCGAATACGCGCCCAGCAACATGGCCGCAGCCTAACCTCCGGTAGGTCCGCCTGGCCAGGATTCTGCGGCATGTCTGGCATG
>DASQSC010000201.1:0-2170 GCA_035642555.1 Streptosporangiaceae bacterium
CGGCGGAGAGCGTCAGCCCGGGCTCGGACGCGAGCAGCCCGGGCTCGGACGCGGGCAGCCCGGGCGCGGGCAGCCCGGGCTCGGACGCGAGCAGCCCGGGCGCGAGCAGCCCGGCGGCCAGTGCCGGCGGGAGCCTCTCCCCGCCGGGAGCAGGTCCCGGGCCCGGCCGAACCGCCAGCCGGGTGGTGAACGCGATCGCGCAGCCGGGCACGAGCCAGACCGGGCGCGCCACGATCCCGGCCGATTACCTCGCGCTCTACCGGGAGATGGGACGGCGGTACGGGGTGCCGTGGGTGCTGCTGGCCGGCATCGGCCGGGTCGAGTCCGACAACGGGCAGGCCAGGCTGCCGGGCGTACGCAACGGGCAGAACGGGTTCGGCGCCGCCGGCCCGATGCAGATCGGCATCGGCGGCGCCTCGGGGAACGCCTGGGGAGGTACGCCGGTGCACGCGGCCGGCGAGCAGGTGGCCGGGGTGGCGACGGACGGCAACGGCGACGGCGTGGCCAGCGTCTACCAGCCGGCCGACGCCATCGCCGGGGCGGCCAGGTATCTGCTGGAGCACGGCGTGCTGAGCAACGTCAGCGACGCCGTCTTCGCCTACAACCACCTCGGCAGCTACGTCCAGGCCGTGCGCTACTGGGCCGGGGTCTACGCCAACGGCGGCTATGTGGTCACCAGCGGGGCAGCGGCGGCGCCGGAGTGCCTGACCACCACCGCGCTGTCCACCGGCGGCCCGGCCGCGAGCCAGGCGGTCAGCACGGCCATCGGGTACGCGCGGGCGCAACTGGGCAAGCCCTACCAGTTCGGCGCGACCGGCCCGGATGCCTTCGACTGCTCGGGACTGGTGCTGATGGCCTACCGGGCGGCCGGGATCGACATCCCGCGTACCTCGCAGCAGCAGTGGTCCTGGGGGCCGCGCATCCGCCTGCGCCAGGTACAGCCGGGAGACCTGGTCTTCTTCGCCGGATCGGACGGCACCCGGGCCTCGCCCGGCCATGTCGGCATCGTGATCGGGCACGGCCTGATGATCGAGGCGTTCGCGAACGGCGTCCCGCTCCGGATCGCGCCGTACGCCGGGCGCGACCCGGTCGGCTTCACCCGCCCCTGGGCCCATCACGGCATTGCCCTCACCGGCCATCCCGCCGGCTGAGGGGTGAAGAGTCACCGGGGATCGCGCCTGAGCCTCCAGTTGTCATCCGTATCAGTCACTCCGGCGGTCGTGGGGCGCCGCGGGGCGACTGTCGGAGGCGAGCGGTACAACCGGGCCGAAGGGATAAATCGGCCGGGAGGGAGCCGCCGTGACCGATGTGGTGACCGAGATAGAGCAGCAGCTAGCGGCGTTCTCACGGGACCTGACCGAGCCGGGGGATCGGGAGTGCCTGCGGTGCTATCTGCTGCGCATGCTGGAGGAGTTCGGCTGCGACAACACCCATCGCTGGACCGAGCGCTGGCGCAGCCTCCGGGCACCCCGGGCGCAGGCGCTGGTGCCGCGGCTGGCCGCCAGGGGTGCCTGCTGCTGCGATTGCGAGGTGATCCTCAACGTGTTCCGTGACTACCCGGACACCGGCCGGCTGCTGCCCTGCGCCGGGGTGTCCAGGGCGGGCTCGACCAAACCCTGCAAGCTCGGGGCGGGAGGCACGCGCGTAGGCACGTAAGGAGGCAGGGCCCAGGCCCCGCGAGCTCACGCCATCCCCGCCCAGGCCGCGGGGCTCGCGCCTCCCGGGCCGGGCCCGCGGGGGCTCACACCGATCCGAGCCAGCCCTCCAGGAAGGCGATGAGGTCGGTGGCGTTCGCGATCTCCTTCGCGACCGGCATCCCGTGACCGTGGCCGGCCGACTTTTCCACCCGGAGCAGCACCGGCGCATCCCCCTGCTGCGCCGCCTGCAAGGTGGCGGCGAACTTGAACGAGTGCGCAGGGACCACCCGGTCGTCGTGATCGCCGGTCCTGATCAGCGTCGGCGGGTAGCGGGCCGGCCGCACGTTGTGCAGCGGCGAGTACCTGCGCAGCCATTGGTACTCGGCGGGCTCAGCCGGGCTCCCGTATTCGGTCCGCCACAGGAAGCCCACCGTGAAGCGGTCGTAGCGGAGCATGTCGAGCACCCCGACGTCGGGCACGGCCGCGCCGAACAGCTCCGGGTGCTGGGTCAGGCATGCGCCCACCAGCAGGCC
>DASQSC010000202.1:0-2739 GCA_035642555.1 Streptosporangiaceae bacterium
GACCTGGGCGTGCCGCTGATCGGGGTCGGCCTGCTGTACCGGCACGGGTACTTCACCCAGTCGCTGTCCCCGGAGGGCTGGCAGCTGGAACGGTACCCGGCCGGGGACCCGAACGGCCTGCCGCTCACCGTGCTGCGGGAACCGGACGGCGCGCCGCTCCGGGTTGCCGTGACCCTGGCCGAGGGCGCCGTGCTGGCCGCGCAGATCTGGCTGGCCAAGGTGGGCCGGGTGCCGCTGCTGCTGCTCGATTCCTACGTGGAGGAGAACGACCCCGCGCTGCGGGAGGTGACCGACCGGCTCTACGGCGGCGGCAGCGATCACCGGCTGCGGCAGGAACTGCTGCTCGGCGTGGGCGGGGTGCGGGCGGTGCGGGCGTTCTGCTCGCTGACCGGGCACCCGGAGCCGGAGGTGTTCCACACCAACGAGGGACATGCCGGGTTCCTGGGGCTGGAGCGGATCCGCGAGTACGCGGCCAAGGGCCTCGGCTTCGCCGACGCGATCGAGGTCTGCCGGGCCGGCACGGTGTTCACCACCCACACCCCGGTGCCGGCCGGGATCGACCGGTTCCCCCGCAGCCTGATCGAGCGTCACTTCACCGGGCCCGCGGCCGACCCGGCGCTGCCGGCCGACCGGGTGCTGGCGCTGGGGGCGGAGACCTATCCGGGCGGCGACCCGGAAGTGTTCAACATGGCCGTGATGGGCATGCGGCTGGCGCAGCGGGTCAACGGCGTCAGCCGCCTGCACGGCGAGGTCAGCAGGCAGATGTTCGCTGGCCTGTGGCCCGGGTTCGACACCAGCGAGGTGCCGATCGGCGCGATCACCAACGGCGTGCACGCGGACACCTGGGTGGCGCCGGAGATCCTCGCGCTGGCAGGCGGTGCCGGGCAGGCAGGCAACGGGGCGGACGGGGCGGTTGGCGCGGGGCCGGACGGCGGGGCGCCGGAGCGGCGGGGGACCGCCGAGCTGCCCGCGGACGGGCACGTGTGGGAGCAGATCGCGGCCGCCGCCCCGGACCGGATCTGGGAGGCCCGGCGGCAGCTGCGGGCGCGCCTGGTGGCGGTCGCCAGGGACCGGCTACTGGCCTCCTGGCGGCAGCGCGGGGCCAGCGACGCCGAGCTGACCTGGATCGGCGACGCGCTGGACGAGGACGTGCTGACGATCGGGTTCGCCCGCCGGGTGCCCTCCTACAAGCGGCTCACCCTGATGCTGCGTGATCCGGAGCGGCTGGTGGCGCTGCTGACCGACCCGGAGCGGCCGGTGCAGATCCTCATCGCCGGCAAGGCGCACCCGGCCGACGACGGCGGCAAGCGGCTCATCCAGCAGATGGTGCGGTTCGCCGACGACCCGCGGGTGCGGCACCGGATCGTGTTCCTGCCCGACTACGACATCGCGCTGGGACGGGCCCTCGTGCAGGGGTGCGACGTGTGGCTGAACAACCCGCTCCGGCCGCTGGAGGCGTGCGGCACCTCCGGGATGAAGGCGGCGCTCAACGGCTGCCTGAACCTGTCGGTCCGGGACGGCTGGTGGGACGAGTGGTCCGACGGCGAGAACGGCTGGGCGGTCCCGTCCGCGGACGGGGTGGTCGACCCCGACCGGCGGGACGCCCTGGAGTCGGCGGCCCTGTACGAGCTGCTGGAGCTGACGGTGGCGCCGCTGTTCTACGACGGCCGGTCCGGCGGGCTGCCGCTGCGGTGGCTGGAGATGATCGCGCACACCTTCGCCGGGCTCGGCCCGCGGGTGCAGGCGTCCCGGATGGTCCGCGACTACGTGGCCGGCATGTACCTCCCGGCGGCGCAGGCTTCCCGTGCCCTGGCGGGCGCGCCGGCCGGGCCGGGGCAGCCCGGCTATGAGCCGGCCAGGGAGCTGGCCGCCTGGAAGCGCCGGGTGTCGCTGGCCTGGCATGCGGTGCGGATCGAGCACGTCGAGGCCGACGACGGCAGCCGGGGGCCGGGGAGCAGGCTGGAGGTGCGGGCCAGCGCCGCCCTCGGCGAACTGTCGCCGGACGACGTCTCGGTCGAGGTGGTGTGCGGCCGGGTGGACGATGACGACGAGATCATCGCGCCGGCGGTGTGGCCGCTGAAGCTGGACCTGCCGCCCGACGGCGGGATCGCCCGCTACACCGGCGGGGCCGAGCTCGGCAGGCCCGGGCCGTTCGGGTACACCGTCCGGGTGGTGCCCCGGCACCCGTTGCTGACAACCGCCGCCGAAATGGGCCTGATCGCCCTGCCGGAGGCGCCGGCCGGCATGACCAACGGCGACCTGAGGTAGGACGGCGCCGATCGAGGGACGTCCATGACGTGCTGAAACGGATCAGTTACGGATAGCAAGTAAACCTCCTCGCGGCGTGTCACGTCCTACCTAATAAGCCCAGGCCAGCGCGGGTGAACCGGCTGCGCCCGGCCCGGGCGTCCTTGGCCGAGCCCTCGGGGGAGGAGAGTTCTGCGATGCCCCGCCGTCCCTTATGGCGCCCGGCGTCAGTTACTCTCCGTTTCGAGGTAACAACAAGTCGTGAAAGGACATCCTCAGCATGAGGTCGAAGACCCGACCGGAGAGCCACCTGCTCACGCCGTCCGAAGTCGCCGCGCTCTTCCGCGTCGACCCGAAGACCGTCACCCGCTGGGCTCAGCAGGGGAAGCTCCACGCCATCCGGACCCTTGGCGGGCACCGCCGCTACAGCGAGGACGACATCCAGGCATTCCTGAACGAGAACGGCGGCCTCGACTCCGGCCGCCTCCCCAA
>DASQSC010000203.1:0-3427 GCA_035642555.1 Streptosporangiaceae bacterium
GAGAAAGAGGAATGTCATGCACGGGGAAGAAGAAGACGAGGCCTGGGAGTTTCCGGGCGAAGCAGGCTGGGGCCGCCGGCGCGGCGGTCACCGGGGACACCGGCGGGGCCCGGGAGGGCCGCGGCGCGGCGGGTTCGGGCCCGGGTTCGGGTACGGGCCGCCGGGCTTCGGGCCTGGGTTCGGGCCGTGGGGCGGCGGCGAGAAGTTCTTCATGCGCGGCCCGCGGGTCAAGCGGGGGGACGTCCGGCTGGCGGCACTCGCGCTGCTGGCCGAGGAGCCGCGCAACGGCTACCAGATCATCCAGGAGATCAGCGAGCGGAGCGGGGGCCTGTGGCGGCCCAGCCCGGGGTCGGTATACCCGGCGCTGCAGCAGCTCGAGGACGAGGGGCTGATCCAGGCCGAGACCGGCGAAGGCGGGCGCAGGCGGTACGCGCTCACCGGTGAGGGCCGTGAGTACGTGGCCGCGCACGAGGAGCAGCTGCAGGCGCCGTGGGATGTGGTCGCCCGCAGCGTCGGCACCGGCGCCATCGAGATCCGCCACCTGATCGGCGGGGTGGCCATGGCGGCCGTCCAGGTGGCCAGGGCTGGCAGCGACGCGCAGTTCGAGCAGGCGACCCGGCTGCTTGCGGAGACGCAGCGCGGCCTGTACCGGATCCTCGCGGCCGACGACGAGCACACGGACGAGGAGCAGGCACCGCAGGAGTAGCGAACGGGGGAGCAGCCCGGCACGCCGCTGGTGACCCGGTGGCGTGCCGGGCCAGACCGGCGCCTGGCCGGGGGGTTACCGCCAAGAGCTAGGCTCGCTGCTGGACAACAGGGAGGCAACAGGGTGGCAGCGGATCGGGCCCAGGCCGGGGACGCCGCGGCGGTAGCCGGCGAGGCCGCCGCGGGCGGCGACGGGCGGCAGGCGGTCTTGGTCTCCGGGCTGACCAAGAGCTACGGCGAGATCGAGGCGGTCCGCGGGATCGACTTCGAGGTGCGCACCGGGGAGACGTTCGGCTTTCTCGGCCCGAACGGCGCAGGCAAGTCGACCACGATCAAGATCCTGTGCACGCTGGCCAAGCCGACGTCGGGGTCGGCGTGGGTGGCCGGGCACGACGTGCTCGCCGAGCGGGACGAGGTGAGGCGCAACATCGGGCTGGTGTTCCAGGACACCACGCTCGACAACTACCTGACCGGAGCGCAGAACCTGCGGTTCCACGCGTCCCTGTACGGGGTGCCGGGCGCGGCGGTGGCGCCGCGGATGCAGCAGGTGATGGAGATGGTAGGGCTGTGGGACCGGCGGGACAGCCTGGTCATGACGTACTCCGGCGGCATGCAGCGGCGGCTTGAGATCGCCCGCGGCCTGCTGCACGCCCCGCGGGTGCTGTTCCTGGACGAGCCGACCGTCGGCCTGGACCCGCAGACCCGGTCCTCGATCTGGGAGTACATCAACGAGCTGAAGACGCGTGAGGACATCACGATCTTCCTCACCACGCACTACATGGACGAGGCCGAGAACTGCGACCGGATCGCCATCATCGACCACGGCAAGATCGTGGCCATCGACACGCCGGAGGCGCTGAAGGCCAGCGTCGGCGAGGACCGGGTGCAGATCCAGACCGCCGACGACCCCGCCGCCATCGCCGAGCTGCAGCGGGAGTTCGGGCTCGAGGCCAGCATGCGGGAGGGAGCGGTGACGTTCTCGGTGGCGGCCGGCGAGGAGTTCGTGCCGCGGCTGTTCGCCACCCTGTCGGTGCCGATCCGCTCGGTCAGCGTGTCCAGGCCGTCCCTGGACGACGTGTTCATGTCCTACACCGGCAGCACCATCCGGGATGCCGAGGCGTCGGCCGGCGACCATATGCGCCAGATGGCGGCCCGGTTCCGGGGGAGGCGATGACCGAATGACGACCCAGGCCACCAAGCCGGGCGAGCTGTCCCCGGCAGCCGAGGAACAGCTGGTCGGGCAGATCAGGGTCGCGGTCCCGGAGCGGAACCTCCGCTCGGACCTGCGGGCGATCAGCATCGTGTGGCGCCGCGAGCTGATCAGGTTCCGGCGGGACCGGCTCCGCGCCATCACCTCGCTCATCCAGCCGCTGCTGTTCCTGCTCGTGCTCGGGACCGGCCTGTCGTCGCTGGCAGGCCGTGCCATGCCGCCCGGGGTGACGTTCCGGACGTTCATTTACCCGGGCGTGCTGGCCATGTCGGTGCTGTTCACCGCGATCTTCTCGGCTGGCTCGATCGTGTGGGACCGGGAGTTCGGGTTCCTGCGCGAGATGCTGGTGGCGCCGGTGAGCCGGTCGGCCATCGTGATCGGCAAGTGCCTCGGCGGGGCGACGATCGCCACCCTGCAGGGAGTCCTCATCCTGGTGCTGGCCGGGCTGGCTGACGTGCCCTACAACCCGGTGCTGCTGCTCACGCTGGTGGGCGAGATGCTGCTGCTCTCGTTCACGCTGACCGCGTTCGGGGTCATGATGGCCGCCCGCATTACTCAGTTCCAGGCGTTCATGGCTCTGACCCAGATGCTGGTCATGCCGCTGTTCTTCCTGTCCGGGGCGCTCTACCCGCTGAGCGGGCTGCCGGGCTGGCTCAGCGTGCTCACCCGGGTCGACCCGCTGAGCTACGTGGTCGGGCCGATGCGGGACGCGGTGTTCAACCACCTCAGCCTGGGCCCGCTGGCCCGGCACGTCCTCTCCCCGAGCGTGACCTGGCTCGGCTGGCAGGTGCCGCTCTGGCTCTCGCTGGGCATCGTGGCGGTCATGGGCGTCGCGATGATGGGCGTTGCCATAGCCGCCTTCCGCCGGACGGAGTAGCGGCCGGGGGAGCGGGACCGGAGGGCGGGACCGGAGGTGATCTCAGGAATGCCCGGCCAGCAGTTCCTCTACCGGCTGTACGCACGCAGGCTCCGCGGGCAGCTCACCAGCGACCGGCTGCCCAGGCACGTGGGCATCATCATGGACGGCAACCGCAGGTGGGCCCGCCAGCAGGACATGGCCGACCCGCGCCTGGGCCATCGGTACGGGGCCGAGCATGCCGAGAACGTGCTGAGCTGGTGCGAAAGGGCCGGGATCAAGCATGTCACCGTGTTCGTCTGCTCGGCCGAGAACCTCGCCAGCCGCAGCAGCGCTGAGATCTCGTTCCTTATGCGGGTGATCGAGCAGGTCGTCAGCGGCAAGCTCAGCCAGGACCCAGCCTGGCGGGTGCACATCGCCGGCGACCTGGACATGCTGCCGGACAGCACCGTGCGGGCGCTCAAGCAGGCCGTCGAGGCGAGCAGCACCTGCCCGACCGGCGCGCACCTCACGCTCGCCGTCGGCTACGGCGGCCGCCAGGAAGTCGTTGACGCGTTCCGCGCCCTGCTCGCCGAGCACGCCCAGCTCGGCACCCCGCTCGCGCAGCTCGCGGAAACGATCACTCCCGAGGACATCGCCCGCCATCTTTACACCGC
>DASQSC010000204.1:0-2771 GCA_035642555.1 Streptosporangiaceae bacterium
GAGGTGTCGGCGCCGGAGGCGAGGGTCACCCCGACCATCTCCGGCAGGTTCGGGTTCCTCCCGGCCGCGGTCGCGACGCCGCTGGCCCTGGTCCTGACCGAGCTGCTGCAGAACGCGCTGCAGCACGGCCTGTCCCAGGTCCCAGGGAAGGAGCCGTCCGCGCTGGCGGTGACCGTGCGCCGGGACGCCGGCGGGCTGGCGGTCACGGTGGAGGACAACGGCGCCGGGCTGCCCCCGGATTTCGACCTGGACGCAGCGACCAGCCTGGGCCTGCAGATCGTGCGCACGCTGGTGGTCTCCGAGCTCGGCGGGCGGCTGGAGATCTCACCGCGGGCGGCAGGCGGGACCGCGGTCAGCGTGGACCTGCCGCTGGCGGCGATCCCCGGCTGAGCGTGCGCGGCCGCCGGACGATGGCCGCCGCGCCCGCGCCACTGGCCACGTCCTGCTGGCCAGGCGCCGCGGACGGCTGAGGGCTGGCGGGGGAGTTGGGCCAGCTGAGAAGATCAGGCGCGCACGCGCGCCCGGACCATGCGGCGCTTGTAGGCGCGGCGCTCATCTTCGCTCATGCCGCCCCAGACACCTGCGTCCTGGCCGCTCTCGACCGCCCACTGCAGGCATTCCTCGATCGCCGGGCATCGTCGGCAGACCTGCTTGGCCTCGGAAATTTGCAGCAGCGCAGGCCCCGTGTTGCCGATAGGAAAGAACAGCTCCGGATCCACCTCACGGCAGGCGGCGTGGTGGCGCCAGTCCATTCGGTCTACTCCTCCTCGACAGCCGGGCCCGGAGGCCCGGATCCGCTTGGCCTTGCCTTGTGAATTAATTCACGAACTCGGCCGTACGTTAGGGCGGTGCGGCTCCTCTTGGGGAAACGCTCATGCACTGCTGGGTCATAGAGCCTTCGCCCCCGCTTTGGCTCTAGATCGAGATCGAGACCCCGGGGTCACGCAGCAACCACCAGAGCCGCAGCGTGCTTTCGTACGCTGCACTCCCGAACCAGACCAAGCCTCTCAATCTCATGGATCAACCGCAAGACCGTTTGGCAAAGGCTTGGTTGTTTTCCATGTCAGATACGTCACAAAGGCGGACTAACCGCGGCCCCGCCCCGCGGGCCGCCGGGGCAGGTCCCCGTTCCGGATGGTGTTCTCCCCGGTCCTGGCAGGTGACTCAGGAGATGACCCGCAACGCCCCCGGGACCGACCGGAATGTCATCTCCTCCGCCTCCCCCACGTACTCGCCGTCGACCTGGAAGGCGATCGGGCGCCGGGCAGCGACCGTGAAGACCTTCTCATCGTGCAGGGCGAGCACGTGCCGCCCGCGCGGCTCCGCCCCGTCCTGGCGGAGCATCTGGTATGCGGCGGCGAGCGTGCCTGCCGTGCTGAGCTTGTGCAGCCCGAACACCTCCAGCCCGGCATCGAACGAAGCCTGCGGGCTGGGATTGACCGGGCGGCGGCCCAGGTAGGTCCAGGGCGCGGCGTTGGAGACGAAGCAGAAGAACAGGCGGTCCGACACCAGCTGGCCATCACGCATGAGGCTGAGCGCGGGGCGGCGGCGGTCGGTCGCGAAGAAATGGCGGACCGTGATCCACAGGTACAGCGCGGCCGAGGCGGGCTGGCCGTCCGCCCGCACCCCTTCGACCACCCGTACCACCTCGGCGTCGAAGCCGAGACCGGCGTTGAAGCTGAAGTAACGGTCGCCTGCCAGGCCGAGCCCGATCCGCCGGGAACGGCCTGACTGCAGCGCCGCCAGGATGTGGCCGGTCGCGTCGACCGGGTCGGCGGGAATGCCGAGCGCCCGGGTGAAGACGTTCGCGCTTCCGCCGGGCAGCGGCGCCAGCGCGGGCGGGTCAGCGACGCCGGCGCGCATGATCCCGTTCACGGCCTCATTGGCCGTGCCGTCCCCGCCCAGGGTGACCACCGCCCCGAAGCCTGATCCGGCGGCATCCGCCGCCAGCGCCGCGGCGTGGCCGCGGTAGCGTGTTTCCACGACCTCGAGTTCGAGTTCGGACGCCAGCGCATGCGCGATAACATCCCGGCGCAACGGGGTGGTCGACGTCGCATGTGGATTGACGATCATGAGCGCCCGCACCCGAACAGGCTATTTGGTGAACAGGAGCGCGCGACAAATGCCCCAGAGCCCGCCCAGCCTGCTCGCGGCGGCGGGAGTGCAGGCCGCGGAAGCGGCGGTGGTGCTCGCCGCCACCGTCCTGGCCGGAGTCGATGCCATCACCGGCCAGTCGTACCGGCTGGGCAGCGGCATCGCGCTGACGATCATCGGGGTGGTAACGGCCGCTGCGCTGGGGCTGGTGGCGGCCGGCGTGGCCAGGGCCCGCCGGTGGAGCCGCACGCCGGCGCTGCTCACCCAGCTGTTCACCGGCATCGTCGGGATCTACCTGCTGCAGAGCCACCGGTATGAGTGGGGCGGCCCGGCGCTCGCCCTCGGCCTGGCGGGCCTGGCCGCGCTGCTGGTCCCGGCCAGCTTCCGGGCCCTGACCGGCGACCGCCCGTCGCCGCAGGGCGGCCATCCCCCGGCCCGGTAGGCGCAGAGCGCGGCCGCGCCTCGCCGCGGTGCCGGCCAGCCCGCCGCCAGTGCGGCCATGATCTTTCCGGCTTTGCCCCTGATGGGGGGTAACCCACGGAAGGCTGAGCGGTGCGTCACTCCTCGGCCGTCAGGCCCTCCCGCAGCTGCGCCAGCGTGCGCGCCAGCAGGCGCGACACGTGCATCTGGGAGATCCCGAGCTCGCTGGCGATCTGCGACTGGGTCATGTTGCCGAA
>DASQSC010000205.1:0-3066 GCA_035642555.1 Streptosporangiaceae bacterium
GCCTATAGTCAGGATTGCGGGCGCAGGAATTCGCCCGGATGACGGTCGTCCTGCCGCCCGCACGCCCGCGCGATCCCGGCGTCAAAGGAGACGATATGCCTTACTACCGGGTGGCCGGGGAGATTCCCGGCAAGCGCCACGTCCGTTTCCGCCGCCCCGACGGAGGCCTCTACTCCGAGGAACTCATGGGCGAAGAGGGGTTCGTCTCGGACTCCTCGCTGCTGTACCACGTGCACCCGCCGACCGCTATCTCCAAGAGCGAGGGCATCAGCGCGGCCGAGGCCGGCCCGGTCGGCCCGAACCATCCATTGCTGCCCCGCCACGTCCGGACCGGTGACCTGCCCGCGGGCGGGGACCTGGTGCTCGGCCGCCAGCTCATGTTCGCCAATGACGATGTGCGGATATCCTTTGCCAGCGCGGACGCCGGGTCAGATCTTTATCGCAATTCCGCGGGAGACGAAGCGGTTTACATCGCCACCGGCAGCGCCCGTTTCGAATCGGTTTACGGCGCCATCGAGGCAGGGGCGGGCGATTATGTCGTGGTCCCGCGCGGCACCATTCACCGCTGGCTGCCGGCTGGCGCGGTCACCGCGCTGACGGTCGAGGCGGGCGGGCATATCCGGCCGCCCCGGCGGTACCTGTCCGCCTACGGCCAGTTCCTGGAGCACGCCCCCTACAGCGAGCGTGACCTGCGCGGCCCGGCGGGCCCGCTGCTGGCCGAGGGGGACGACGTGCCGGTGACGGTCCGCACCCGGGCCGGGCTCACCCGGCTCACCTATGCCCGGCACCCGTTCGACGTGGTCGGCTGGGATGGCTGCCTGTACCCGTTCGCGTTCAACATCGCCGACTTCGAGCCGCTCGTGAAGCGCACCCACGCGCCGCCGCCGGTGCACCAGACGTTCGAGGGCCCGAACTTCGTCATCTGCTCGTTCTGCCCGCGGCCGCTGGACTTCGACCCGGCCGCCGTCCCGATCCCGTACCACCACCACAACGTGGACTCCGACGAGATGATGTTCTACGTGGCCGGGGATTACTCCGCCCGCCGGGGGTCCGGGGTCGGCCTCGGCTCGGTCACCCTGCACCCTTCCGGGTTCACGCACGGCCCGCAGCCGGGCGCGGTCGAGGCGGCGGTGGCCGGCCTGGCCGAGGGCAGGACCACCACCGACGAGACCGCCGTGATGATCGACACCTTCCGGCCGCTGGGCCTCGGCCCGGCCGCGCGGCGCGCCGAGGACCCGGAGTACGCCTGGACCTGGGCGCGCGGTGCCCGCTCCTGACCGGGAACTCGCCTGGCCCGCCGAGGACGCCGGCTGGTGGGACGGGTTCTTCGCGGACCGCGCCCGTCCGGTCCCGTTCTTCACCGGCCGGCCGGACGAGAACCTCGCCGAGTGGCTCAGCGAGGGCCTGATCGCCCCAGGGCGCGTGCTCGAGCTCGGCTGCGGGAACGGGCGGAACGCGATATTCCTGGCTCGCCTGGGATGCGACGTCACCGCCGTTGATTTTTCCGAACGGGCAATTGCCTGGGCCAGGGATCGCGCACGGCAGGCCGGTGTCCGGCCGGACTTCCGGCGCTGCTCCATCTTTGCCGCGCAGGTCCCGGCCGGGTCCTGCGACCTCGTGTACGACTGCGGCTGCTTCCACCACCTGCCGCCGCACCGCCGCCAGGACTACGTCCGGCTCGTTGACCGCGCCCTGAAGCCGGGCGGTGGCTATGGCCTGGTGTGCTTCCGGCCCGAGGGCGGCAGTGGCTACACCGACGAGGAGGTGTACCAGCACGGAAGCCTGGGCGGCGGCCTCGGCTACCCGGCGGACCGCCTGCGCGCACTGTGGGACAAGCCGCCGTTCCGGGTCCGCGTGCTCCGCCAGATGCGGAAGGCGGACGCTGACGGGACCCGCTTCGGCGAGGACTTCCTGTGGGCGCTGCTCGCCGCCAAGCGGCCCGCCGCCTGAGACGCGCTCACCCGGGCAGTGCGAGGTCCAGCTTGAGCCACTCGGCCAGGCTGCTGATCTCGCGCTGGATGTCCGCCGCCATCGCCTTGGTGAACGGGACGTCCTGGTGGATCGCGCGGACCCGCAGCACTGCGGCGTCGCGGTCGGCGGTGGCGTCGAGCTTGCCCGCCAGCCGGTCGCCGGACAGGATCGGCAGCGCGAAATACCCCCACCGGCGCTTGGCGGCCGGCTTGTACATAGCTGGTAGTCGAACTCGAACAGCTCGACGGTGCGCTTGCGGTCGTGGATCAGCCGGTCGAAGGGGGACAGCAGCGCCGCCCGGCCCGAGAACGGCCGGCCGAGCTGAGAGGGATCGACCCGCCAGGTGCCCTTGACCCCCTCGACCACGGCCGGCTCGCCGGCCTCGCCCACGACCGCCGGCTCGACCGGGTATTCCGGCCCGCGGGCCCGGGCGATGCCCAGCGCCCGCAGCCGCCGCTGGTTCCGGATCCGCAGCGCCTCGGCAGCGGGGACCACCGGGTCATCGGGGTAGACCCGCGCCGCCAGGTCCCACAGCCGCTCGGCGCCGCTGCGCCCGGCGACGGCGACCTCGCCCCGCAGCACCATGAAGTCCAGCAGCCTGGTGACGTTGCGGTTGTTGGTCCACCCGGTCGATCGCCACGGCACCTGGCAGCTGTCGGGGAGCTCGCGGGAGGGCAGCGGCCCGGCCTTCTCCAGCCGGGCGAGGATGTCGCGCCGGCACGCGTCGTTGGCGCGCACCCAGTCGCGGTAGACCGCCCGCCAGCCGGTCAGCTCGCCGCGCCCGGCCCCCTCCCAGCGGGCCATGTCCGCCCGGTACAGCGCGAGATCCTCGCCGGGCCGGATCATCGCCAGCAGCTCCACCAGCGCCCTACTTGCCAGCGCGGCGTCCAGGTCAGCTCGCGAGTAGGAAGGCCCGAGGCGGCTCCACGCCACCAGGTCCGCGTTCGGCGCGACCGCCGCGGTCGGGTCGATCTGCAGCAGGGTCAGCTGGCGGACCACGTCCAGCAGGGCGGCGGGGCGGGCGCCGTCCAGCAGCTGCGCCCGCACGGCGATGCGGCGGGCGTCCGCCCGGGATAGCTCATGCACGGTCACGGC
>DASQSC010000206.1:0-2096 GCA_035642555.1 Streptosporangiaceae bacterium
CCGCTCAGGTCGCCGGCCCGGGAGTCCTGCGGCAGGTAGCCGATGGTCCCGTCGCGGCGGACGGTGCCGCCCGCCGGCAGCGCCTCGCCCGCCAGCACCCTGGCCAGCGTGGTCTTGCCCGCGCCGTTCCGCCCGACCAGCCCGATCTTGTCGCCGGCGCTGACCTGGAACGTCGCCTCGGCCAGCAGCAGGCGCGCGCCAGCGCGCAGCTCCAGGCCGGTCGCTGCGATCACGGCGGTGCACTCCAGGATTCGGGAATTTCGGGACTGGCGGACTTACCGGGCCCTGCACCGACCGGATCCGCAGCACCGGCCAGGCTACCGGCTGGGTCCTCGTATTCCGAACGGTTAACAGCCTGGCCGGGCCCGGCACGCCCGGCCCGGGGCCGCGGGTCCATGCCTAACCGCGGCCGCCGATCAGGGCGGCGAACCCGTCGAGGATGGCCCGTAGGCCGAAGTCATAGGCGTGCTCCGGGCTGTAGGCGCTGCCGTGGGCGGTGCCGGCGGCGGTTCCGGCCCGGACCGCCAGCGGGTAGGCGCGCGGGTCGAGGACACGCGCCAGCAACGGCGCGTGCGCGGCCCACCACTGCCCGTCGTCCACGGCGGATTCGCGGCGGGCGGCCCGGGTGTCGGCGGCGGCGCGGGCCCAGGCCTGGACGAAGGTGAGCAGGTGGGTGAGGGCGGCGTCCAGTTCCACGTCGGTGAGGCCGAGGCCGTCCAGTGCGGACAGCTCGTGCTCGTACTTGGCCATCAGCCCGGGGCCGAGCGGCGGGCGGACGGTGGAGACGGCGGCCGCCCAGGGGTGGGTCTCGAACAGCGCCCGGTTCTCGGCGGCGACGGCGGCGACCCGCTGCCGCCAGGGCTGCCCATCGGTGCCGGTGCGGGGCATCCGCGCGTAGGCGGCGTCAAGCATCAGGTCCAGCAGCTCGGCCTTGCCGGGGACGTAGGTGTAGAGGGCGGTGGGCACCACGCCGAGCCCGGCGGCTACCCGGCGCATGGTGACGGCCGCCAGGCCCTCGGCGTCGGCCAGGGCCGTGGCCGCCGCGACCACCTGGTCGATGGTCAGGCCCTGGCGCGGGCCGTGCCGCGGCACGGCGGCCGGGTCACGCCACAGCAGCTGCAAGGTGCGGGCCGGGTCACCGGCGCCGGTGCGGGCGGTCGGGATGGGAACCCTCTTCGTTAAGTGGACGTTGTACTCTGTACAGTGTTCAGAATACCAGGAATGCTCGCGCCGATCGAGCCCAGGGAGGGCCCATGAAGATCACCGCCTCCGCAGTATCGCTGAACGTCGACGACGTCGCCGCCTCCGCCCGGTTCCTGACCTCCCACTTCGGGTTCCGGGAGGAGATGTCGGCGGACGGGTTCGTGTCGCTGGCCCGCGACGACACCGGGATGAACGTGGTGTTCCTGCGCCGCGGCATGGACATGCTGCCCGCCGACCAGCGGCAGGACCACGCCTGCGGGCTGATCCTGGCGTTCGAGGTCGACGACCTGGAGGGCGAGCTGACCCGGCTGCAGTCCGAGGGCGTCGCCATCACCATGCCGCTGCGGGCCGAGGAGTGGGGGGAGCGCGCCTTCCAGGTGCGGGACCCGAACGGCGTCATCGTCGAGCTGCTCGACTGGAACGCGCCCGTCGCCGGCTGACCCCCGGCGGGGGTGCGGGGGCTGGCCCCGGGCCGGCTGGCCCGCTGGGGCCGGGCCCGCACGGGCCCGGCCCCAGCCCCCGGGATTTCAGCCGGGGTCGGTGAGCAGGACCCGGATCGCGCGGAACAGCCGCGGGCAGTCCCGCAGCACCGCCAGCCGCGGGTCGGGCACGGTCAGGAACCGGTCCGCCGCCAGCTCCAGCACCGCTGCCAGCCGCGGGTCGCGGCTGACCCCGGCGATGGCCCGCCGGTCCCCGCCGAGCACCACCGCGTCCAGCCGCCCGCCGGTCCCCGCCGGCGCGAGGTAGGGGCCGAGCACCCGGACCGCCGCGTCCGCTGCCGCGCCGAGCGCACCGGCCGCCTGCTTTTCCCGGCGGCGGGCGAACCGCTGCTGCGACCAGCCCCCGGCCGCGCTCCGGCCGTGTACCAGCCGGGATCCGGTCTTGGACGCCAC
>DASQSC010000207.1:0-5418 GCA_035642555.1 Streptosporangiaceae bacterium
GGCATCACCCAGGGCAGGCCGGTCTGGTCGTAGTACATGCCGCGCCGCCAGCCCCGCATCGGGACCACCGTCAGGTCCGCCTTCCGGCCGCCGGCGTCGGCCGGGACGAACTGGTCGTTGAACAGCAGCGCGAGCTCGCCGGCCGTCATCGCATGCTGCTGGCAGATCGGCTTTAAGCCGACGAAGCTCTCCAGCTGCGGGTGCATCACCGGGCCGCTGGGCCTGGCGCCGCCGAGCGGGTTCGGCCGGTCCAGCACGATGAACGGGATGCCCAGCGTGGCGGCCGCGGCCAGGCCCAGGTACATGGTCCAGATGTAGGTGTAGAACCGGGCCCCGGCGTCCTGGATGTCGAAGCCGAGCGCCTGCACCCCGGACTGCTGCACCACCGAAACGGTGGTGGGCACGTCGGTGCCGTAGAGGTTGTAGACCGGCAGCCCGGTCTTGGGGTCGGTGGTCGTGCCCTCCCCGCCGCCGGCCTGCGCGGTGCCGCGGAAGCCGTGCTCCGGCCCGAACACCGAGGTCAGGTTCACCTGCGCGGCGGCGTGCATGAGGTCGACCTCGTGCGTGAGGTCACTGGTGATCGCGGTGGGGTTGGCGATGATCCCGAACTTCTTGCCCGCGACTAACTGGTAGCCGTCGCCGGCGAAGCGGTCGAACCCCGTCTGCACCGCGGGGGACCCCGGTTTGGCGCCGGCCACGGGCCCGGATGTGGCCGCGGCGCGGGCGTGCGATCCCCGGGGCATGGCGGCGATGGCGGGCCCGGCCGCCGCGGCGGCAGCGGCCGACGCCCCTGCTAACAGGAAGTTACGACGCTCCATGTCTCATCCCCTCGGCCTCAAAGCTCCCACGGCCGGCCGGCCTCGTCAATATGTCACTAGAAGCCGATCTCCGTGGTTAATTCGCAACTCCACACCCTCAGGCGTGTACCAGCGGGGTGTCCACCAGGTGCTCGGCCAGGAACCAGGCCTGCAGCTCACCGGTCCGGATGACGTCGGAGACGAGCAGGTCGTTGCTGCCGTCATCGCCCTGCTCCCCGGCCCGGGCCGCGTCGTCGTGGGCGTGGATCAGGATCGTCTCGTGCGCTTCGAGCAGCCGCGACAGCATCGCGGGGACCTCCTCGGCGCCGTCCGGCGGCCGGGGCAGGCAGGTGATCTCGGCGCATACAGGATCTGGCTGTCGGCCAGCACGTGGTTGAGCTGCTGGCAGGAAAGCATCCGCGCGTCATACGACAGCGCGACCGGGAACTGCCGCACCGTCCCGAACTCCTGCACCTGCCTGCCCTGCTGATGCAGCCACGGCTGCGACGAATCACTGGTCATCCGTTCCCCCTCGGTGATCTTGTAAGCAGCGCTGTCATAAGTTCTCCCCGCGCCTGGGGGCGGGTCACTCAGCGCGGCTGGGCTCCTGCCCGGCCGGCCCGCCCGAGCGGCGGGCGGATGGGCGCGATGGCAGGACCGCCGTGACGGCGCGGACCGGACCAGAGCGCCGGCACGGCGTCGAGGGCATCGGCCAGCACGTAGGCGGCCTGCTCGTAGTTGATCCGCCAGCCGACAAAATCCCGCCAGGCGTCGGCGGGGTCACGCTCGATCGGGAAGTTCACCTCGCGCATCCGGGCGATCGCGTCGAGGAACTCCTGGTAGCTCAGGCTGATATGGCCGTTGGGGTCGGGTTCGTCGGGCACGTCGAAGCCCCTTGCCCGGGCGATCTGGCGGAAGCAGAGGAACCCGCTCCGCAGGCACAGCCGGGCCGGGACTTCCGGGGCGGCTCCCGGGGACAGCGCCAGGAACAGGGCGGCGGAATCCAGCACCGCCAGCAGCGCTGTTACCCAGGACGACAACGGCCGGGGGGAACGGAACCGCACCAGCGGCAGGTACGCGGTGTGGCTCTCGGCGACGTCGGCGGCCCAGCGTTCCCACCCGGCATACAGATCGGGCAGCGTGTCGAGGGTCGAGACGCCCGATCCCAGCGCGTAGTGGGTGCGGGCAAGCAGTTCCGGGCCCCAGGACGGCACCCCGGCCCTCGCGTTCAGCAGTGCCACCTCGGTCTCCCTGCGGTTGAACGCCGCGTACATGGCAGGCAGATAGGCGATCTGGAGCGTGACAATGATCAGGCCGGTGGCGGCTGCGGCGAACACGATGACGGCTGGTGTCGCTCCGGGCGGTTCGGCGAACCCGAGGGTGAACAGCGAGGATCCGGCCGCGGTGAAAGCCTGGCCGGCGCCCCCGGTACTGAACGGCCACATCAGCAGCGAGTACCCGATCAGCGACACCCCGAGCCAGGCCGCCAGCTGCGCGAGCAGGGTCGCGGCCGCCTGCCCCGCGAGTATCCGGTCACGCTGCGGATAACCGTCGATGAAGCTGACCACCGCAGTGAAAGCCCAGGCCACGATCCGGTCCGTCTGAAGCATGAGCCAGCTGCCCACCGGGCGGTGCACGATCAGTGTCCCGATGACACTCGCCCAGGCCATCAGCACGAGCAGGCCGCCCGCGACCGCGGCCAGCGAGCGGCCGATCAGCGGCACCGTCATGAGCCCCCTCCTGGCTGGCCGCAGGGCACTCGCGTGGCCGCGCCGTCAACCCCCGGCGCAGGGCGCCGCGGTCCACTCACTCGGCGCTGTGCCGATCAGTCTATGGCCGCGGCAGTCCGGCGCCGTGCCGCCGCCCGCCAGCAGGCGATTCCCGGTATGGGAAGGAGCGGCCTGCGGCGCCCTGCGATGCGGCAGGAATAGGCGACCCGTGCACCGGGGACAAATATGGCGTTACCCGTCCAGCTGCGGGAGGGCGCGCCATGGGCGATGTCGCCTACCGGTCCCGGGTTCACGTGGAACGGGCCGCCGGGCCGATCCGGTATGCCACTATGCCGGCCGAGCCCACGCCGGTGACGTTCGGTGTTCACAGCGAGGTCGCCGCGCATTACGGACAGCGGGAAGGCCAGTACGAGCCGCACGCGACCACGCTGGACTACGTGGTCGCAGCGGCGGCTGGTTGACTGACCGGCACGCTGGGCGGCGCGCTGGAAGCGCGCGGGATCCCAGCCGGAGACGGTCGTCTCCAAGCTGACGCGATCGGCGAGGTCGAGCTGGAAGGCCGCACCCTGGTACTCAAGCGGATCTCGGTGAGGTACCAGTTGCAGGCCGGGCAGGGCATCGACAGGCCGGTCATCGACCGGGTCATGGGCTTCCACGCCGACCGTTGCCCGGTGGCCCGTTCCCTCCGCGGAGCGATCGATATCACCACCAGCATCGAACTCGTCAGCGCCTGATCGGGGCAGGCGCGCGGTCGCCGGGGCGCGCGGGCCGCCAGGCGCGCGACTGCCCTATGCCGGGACAGAACCCAGGTAGGCGTCGAGCCCGTGGATCATCAGGTCGATGCCGATGCGGAACTGGCTGGTCATATCGCATTCGCCGCAGACGAGCAGCGCCGTGCGCACCAGCTCGTCGGGCGCGCCGGGGGAGAGCATGCCGGAAACCTGGCGGATCAGCGCGATCTCGCGGTCGGGGCCCGGCGGGGGCGGCTCGGGGAGGGACAGTTCGGCGAGGGCGAAGCCGATCCCGTAGGGGATGACGGTCCGCAGCATGGGGACCGCGCACTGCTCGGGAACGCCGCTCTCGCGCATCAGTTCCAGGATGCCGTGGACGACGCGCAGCGGGCGTTCCCGCAGTTCTTGCCGGCTCATCAGCAGCGGGGCGGCGCTGGGATGGCGGTGTACCAGGTCACGCAGCGCGGTGGCGAGCTGGCGGACGGCCTCCCGCCAGTCCCCGCCGGGCGGGCTGTCCGGGATCTCCTCCCACAGCAGGCCGACGATCCCGTCCAGGATGTCGTCCTTGTCGGCCACGTGCTTGTACAGCGACATGGCTTTCACCCCGAGCGCGGCGCCCAGCTTGTGCATGCTCAGCGCCTGCAGCCCGTGCTGGTCCACGTAATCGAGCGCGGCCCGCAGCACCTGCTGCCGTGACAGCGGCGCCCTGGCCGGTGCATCGCCCTGCGTGGTCATGGCCATGCCTGACAGCATACCCCTTGACGTGAAGCAATGTAAGTCTAATATGGCTTACGACATAAACCTCCTCCCCATGAACCAGCGGCATGAACCCCGGAAGGGAGCGCTCGCCAGTGGTCCCCGTAGCGCACGCGGCAATCGAGCTGACCGGCGTGACCAAGCGCTACCAGCGCGGCAAAGGCCTGCTCACGGCCGTCAGCGAGGTCACGCTGAGCGTGCCGCCCGGCCAGGTGATCGGCCTGCTCGGCCCGAACGGCGCCGGGAAGACCACCACGATCAAGATGATCTGCGGGCTGGTCCTGCCCACGGCCGGGGCGATCACCCTGAACGGGTACGACGTGGCACGCCAGCGCGCCGATGCGGTGCGCCAGATCGGCGCGGTGCTGGAGGGCTCCCGCAACGTGTACTGGCCGCTGTCGGCGTGGCAGAACCTGATGTACTTCGGCCGGCTCAAGGGGCTGCGCGGCGCCGTGATCAGGCCGCGGGCGGAGCGGCTGCTGACGGAGCTGGGCCTGTGGGCGCGCCGGCACGAGAGCGTCGGCTCGTTCTCCCGCGGCATGCAGCAGAAGGTGGCGATCGCCGCCGCGCTGATCACTGACCCGCCGGTCCTGCTGCTCGACGAGCCGACCATCGGGCTGGATGTGGCGGCCGCGCGGACGGTGAAGGACTGGATCGCCCACCTGGCCGCCGACGAAGGCAAGACCGTTCTGCTCACGACGCACCAGCTCGGCGTCGCGCAGGAGCTCGCCAGCCGGATCGCCGTGATCAGGGATGGAAAGATCATCGCCGACCTCCCCACCGGCGAGCTGCTGTCCCGCTACGCGGAGGACCGGTTCGAGATCAGGACCACGAAGATTCCGAACGGGCTCTGGCCCGGGGTGCTGCCGGCGAGCACCCGGGTCGAGCACGGGGCTGAGGCCACCCGGATCCTGCTGCCGGGGGCCGGCCAGGCCGACCTGTACCGGGTCCTGGACGGGCTAAGAGCGGCGGACATCCCGCTGATCTCGGTCAGCCAGGCCCGCCCCGGGCTGGAGGACATCTTCCTGCGGCTCATCCGCGACGGCGCCGAAGGCCCCGGGGCGGTCCGGGCCGCGGCTGCGGAGCGGGTGGCATGACCGCGATCACCGCTCCCAGGCCCGGGGCACCCGGGGTGCCCGGGCCCGCCCTGCGAGCTGTCGGCACCGAGGCCGGGAAGGGGCTGGCGCTGATGTGGCGGCGGCGCGCCATCACGATCACCGGCATCGCGCTGAACGGGCTCCTGTACCTGATGATCCAGTTCTTCATCGGCGGCGGGCACCTCGTCCTCCCGGTGCTGGCGCTGACCCTGCCAGCGCTGATCGCCTACATCGTCGCCGCCACGGCGGCGCTGCAGGGGAGCGGCGGGATCGCCGAGGAGGTCAACGCAGGCACGCTGGAGCAGGT
>DASQSC010000208.1:0-6964 GCA_035642555.1 Streptosporangiaceae bacterium
CCAGCTGTGCCCAGGTGGCCGGCGGCGAGCTGATGCCCGCCTTGGTGAACTGGTCCTTGCGGTACCAGATGCCCCGCACGCCGCCGAACCACGGCAGCGCGTACACCGCGCCGCCGCTGCTGTCGTTGGCGAGCATGCCCGCCACGATGTCCTGCTTACCCGGCCACGAGCCGACCTGGCCGCTGATGTTGGCCAGCATCCCCAGCGACGCCTCGGTCGGGGTGTCGGTGTTGCCGAGCTCGGTGATGTCGGGCGCGTTCTTGCCGCTCGACAGCGCGTTGGTCCACTCGGCGGTGCGGTTGGTCCAGGGGATGTACACCACCTTGACCTTGGTCTTGGCGTAGGCCGGGTAGGCCTTGTGGAACTGTGCCACCACCCCGTTCATCCAGGTTGTCTGGGCGGGGGTGGAGGCACCCATCCGCCAGACGGTGAGCTGCGAGGGCGCGGCGGAGGGCGAGGAACCCCCGCCTCCCGATCCGCAGCCGGCGATCAGCGCGGCGAGCGCCGCGACCGCCACGCCGGCGACGGAGGCTCGGTTGGGTCTCACTGCTGGTCCTCCTTCTCGACGCTGGCCCGAGTGGCCTAAAACTAACAGGAAAGTTTCCTATAAGATAGATTCCGGCTCGGAAGCCGCGATTATTGAGGCCTTATCGAGACCTTGTGTCACGCCCGGAACCGGCGTCGTGGATCATGAGCAGCACGGGGCAGCCGCGCGCCGCCCCGGGCACGGAGAGAAGGAGCCCGATGGTGGGAAGGCCCGGCACGCCCAGGCTGCTGCGGGAGATCAACGACCGGGCCGCGCTGGAACTGCTGCTCGCCGACGGCCCTCTCACCCGTGCGCAGCTGGGCGAGCGCACCGGCCTGTCCAAGGTCACCGCCTCCCAGACGCTGCTGCGGCTGGAGGAGCGCGGGCTGGTGGCGGTGACCGGCCAGCAGGCGGGCGGCAGAGGGCCGAGCGCCGCGGTGTATGCGGTGGTGCCGACGCTGGGCTACGTGGCGGGCCTGCACGTCGAGCACGACGGGGTGAGCGCCGGGGTCGCCGACGTGACCGGCCGCGTGCTGGCCGAGGTGAGCGTGGATCCGAACGGGGCGGACGACCCGGTCGGGGTCGTGCGCGGGGCGGTGGCCCGCGCCTGCCAGGCGGCCGGGGTGGACCTGGCCAGGCTCAGCGCGCTGGTGATCGGGGCGCCTGGAGTCCTGGACCCGAGTACCGGCGACCCGCGGCTCGCCGTCAACCTGCCCGCCTGGCATGAGGGCGTGCTCGCCGCGCTGCGCAGCGGCCTCGGTAAGCCGGTGACGATCCAGAACGACGTCAACCTGGCCGCGATGGCCGAGCATGAGGCCGGCGCCGCCCGCGGAGCGGCCGACTTCGCGCTGGTCTGGCTGGGAACGGGACTGGGACTGGCGGCGATGCTGGGCGGCCGGCTCCATCAGGGCGTCCGGGGCGCGGCGGGCGAGATCGGTTACCTGCCGGTGCCTGGCGTGCCGCTGCCGGAGGACCTGACCCGGCCGGCGGCGGGGGGCTTCCGGTCGCTGGCGGGCGGGGCGGAGGTCATGGAGCTAGCGGCCAGGCACGGGTTCACCGCGCCGGCGGCTGGCGAGGCGGTGCGGAGCGCGATGGCGGCGCTGACGGCGGGATCCCCGGGCGCCGCCGCCTTCGCCGCCGAGCTGGCCCGCCGGGTGGCGATCGGGGTGGCCGCGATCGCCGTCACGCTCGACCCCGGGCTGGTGGTGCTCGGCGGGGAGGTGGGGCAGGCGGGCGGGGACATCCTGGCCGCCAGGGTCGCCGACGAGGTCGGCCGGATCTGCCCGGTGGTCCCCAGCGTGGTCGCGACCGCGGTGCCGGACGCGCCGGTGCTGCGGGGAGCGCTGCTGGCAGCGGTGGCTGAGGCCCGGGCCGGGCTGCTGGCCTCGGTCGGAGACGACTGAACCCCGGCGCCCGGCGCAAGGCCGGGCCCCGGGGCCCTGATACCGCTCGGTCAGGCGCCAGCCACGTCCATGACGCCCTGGGTGAGCTTGTTCGACGCGGTGGTGTACTGGCCGTGCAGGTCGTGGTGCGCGGTCACGTGCTTGTTCGTGATGTCCTCGCACTGGGTGTTGATGTTCTGGAAGTGCGAGCCGTGCGCGACCTGATTGTTCTCCTGCGCTGCCGTCCGGTAGTCATTCAGCGCCGTGATGACCGCCGCGTGCTTCGCGTCGAGCTTCGACTTCCAGGCCTGGACTCCTGCCGGGTCAACACCGATGAAGCTGCTTGACATTCTCCGATCACCTTTCCTTTGCCGGAACCTCTGGGACTGGAATGTGCCGCATTAATTGCCGTTGACGCTCTGGATCTCATTGACGGGAAGCGACACCTGGTGCTGGACCGTGATGGGGCTCATGCTCCCGTGCTGGCCGTTGCTGTCCCGCCAGGTCACGTTCCAGGTAACGGTTGCCGTGATGGTGGCGTTGCGGTCCGGGCCATGCCACAGCACGCCGCAGTCCGGCGGCGTGCCCGCCCCGGCATCGGCCGGCGGGTTGCCCACCCCGTACTGCGAGCCGAAGACCCCGCAGCCCTGGTCGTATTTGGTACCCGGGCCGGACTTCTGGATGGTCATTTTCGCCGGCTGGGCGGTCACGCTCGCCCACACGTTCCCTGCCGCCGCCCTGACGTAATACACCGTCTTCTTGTAGGTGACGAAACTGACAGGCCAGTCCGCCCATACATAGCTGGCCAGGTTGACGTATGCCTTGCCGCTGGGGTTGATGGTCAGGGTGGGGGCGGGGATCTGCATCGAGTTGTAGGCGTACCGCTTGAGGATCCTCCCCGTGGGCGTCACCAGCGGGATGGGCGTGCCTGTCGGCACGAAATTGAAAAGGGGAATCTGCTCGCACAGGCGCTGCGCCGCCGGGGATGCCAGCGAGTTGACCCGCGCCAGGTACCACGTGCCCTGCTGTGCGTGCGGGTCCTTGAGCAGGGCCTTGGCTTCCTGGAAGGACGAGCCGGCCCGGGGGACGTCCGGTCCCGGCTCCTTGCCGCCGTAATAGCTGATGACGAACTGGCTCCCGCCTTTCTCGTTGCCTACCGGGGACCAGTCGCACGGCGGTGGCGGGACGTAGTTGCACTGCCCGCAGTCGCCCCTCAGCTTGACGTTCGACGTGGCGCCCGCGCTGCAGGTGGGACCCACGCAGCCCTGCCACGAGCCGGCACTGGCCGGGGCCGCGATGACCAGTGCGGCCAGCAGCCCGGTGGCGGCGGCCACGGCGACTGCCGCGAAGCGTCGGATCATGGCTTGCACTCCCGGGCCTGCGGATAGTAGACGGCCGGATAGATGGAGACCACCCGCCAGGTCCCGTCGCCGCTTCGCGTCAGGACATTAGTGGTCTGGTAGTAATGCTGGTCGGCGGGGGTCTTATCGGAGACCGGCTGTCCGGTCCGCAGGCTCGTGTTGGCGGAGTGCGAGTTGTCGAAGCACTGGGCCACGTCGATTCCGCCCTTGATGGACGAATCGGGGAACGCGCTCAGGTGCGAGAACCGGATGGTTCCGGTGAACGACTCGGTGGTCACGTCCCGCGCCGACAACTGCCTGGCCAGCGCCGATCGGATGCGCGTCGATGTGTAGGCCTGCCAGCGATGATCGCGGTTCCCGCGGTACTCCGCGTAGAGCAGGGCCAGCGCGAAGTTCTTGTCCGCGATCACCGCCGGGATCTGGCTCCGGGTGGCGGGCAGCCAGCCCGGCATGATGACGTGAAGGTTGCTGCCGAACGGCGGCCAGGCGAGGCCGTGCGCCCCGGTCCGGCTCGGCGCCGACGTGGCGGCCGTGCCGCTGCCCTGGGTCTGGCTGGCGCCTTCCGGGCGGAACTTCTGCGCAGGGTGCGCCGCCGCGCAGGCCGCCGTTAAGAGCGCAACGCCTGCCAGGCAGGATCCCCTGAGCGTACCCCGCATCCGCCATCCTCCCAGCCACAGTCCGCCCGCCGCGGACTGCCATGACGGGCGGAACATTACCAAGTGGGCCCCCGCGGACCGGCGGCTTTCCGGAAGATAACCGGCATTCCCCCAGTCACGGGCAGCTGGCTGCGCTGCTGCACGCGTTCGGTGCTGCGGGCCTGGCGCTGGAGCGCTTCGCCGAGGGCGGCGGGCCCGCCCCGGTGATGCTGGCCGTCCGGGCCCGCAAGACGGGCTGAGGCGCCCGCCCTACCAGGCGAGGATTGCCGCGAAAGCCCCGATGATCAGGAACGGCCCGAACGGGATGTGCTGCTTGCGGGTGGCGCGGCCCGTCAGCAGCAGCGCGATGCCGTAGACGGCGGCGAGCAGGAACCCGGCGAACGTGCCGGCCAGCAGGGTGCTCCAGCCGCGCCAGGCCAGCAGGGTGCCGAGGCTGGCCGCGGCCTTGACGTCCCCCAGGCCCATCCCGGCCCGGCTGGCAACCGCCAGCGCCGTGAAGAACCCGGCGGCGGCGAGCCCGCCGAGCCCGGCCCGGAGCAGCTCGTGCCAGTCTCCGCTGGCCACGGCCGCCGCCACCAGCAGCAGCATTGTGCCTGCGTAGGCGGGGATGGTGAGCAGGTCCGGCAGCCGCCGGACGGCGGCGTCGATGAAGGCGAGCGGGATCGCACACCACGCCAGCCAGCACGCTGCCGCGAGGACCAGGCCGGGGTGGACACGGAGTGCCAGCGCCGCGAGCACGAGCGCGGTCGCGGCCTCCACGGTGAACGGGGGCGGGCCGGCCGGGCCGGCGAAGCGGGCAATGACGGACCGCAGCCCCCGCCCGGCCACCAGCCCGGCGAGCGCCAGCGATGCCGCCAGCGCCGCGGTCACGGCCTGCCCGGCAGTTGCATGAGTGAGCCCGCTCCCCTTCCGGCGGCCTGCCGTCCGCTGCCGCTGTGACAGCGGACCCAACGGTATGGCCAAGAGCGGCGGAATGTCGGCAACCGGCCACAACCGGGGCGCCTGGTGAGATACGGTCACTGCGCACCCATAGCGCCCAAGCCTCCAGCCGTGGCGTCGACAGCGCGATCAGGCGCCCCGCGGGACGGCTGTTAGCAGGGGAGAGCTCGAGCGATGTCAGGTGAGCGGGGCACGATGCAGCGGGGGCTGACCTCGGGCACAGCCGACCAGGCCAGCTGGCCGGAGGCTACCGCCCCGGCAGGCCGGAGGCTGCCGAGCGCGCCGCGCGAGCGCAAGCCCGCCCTGGCCGCGCTGGCCCTGCTCCTCATCGTGGGCGGCGCGCTCGGGGCCGGGTTCCTGGTGTTCCGTAGCGGCCAGCGGGTGCCGGCGATCGAGATCTCGCAGCAGGTCGGGGCGGGCCAGCGGATCCCGTTAAGCGCGCTGCAAGAGGTCCAGGTCCCTGCCACCGGCCTCAGTTACGTCTCGTGGGACGCCAGGGCCAGCGTCACCCGCTACTACGCGGCCACCACGCTGCCGCCGGGGACGCTGCTGACCAACTCCATGGTGGCCCGCGCGAGCGGGACTACCGCGGGCCGCGACGTGCTCGGACTGGCGCTGAAGGACGGCCAGCTTCCGAACAACCTGGCGGTCGGGGACCACGTGGCGATCTTCGCCGTGAGCGGCCAGAGCTCCAGCAGCGCTGGCTGTCCTGGCAGCGGCGGCGCGGCGCTGTCGGGTGACGCCAGCGTGCTGTCGGTGAACGGCAGCGGGGGCGGGAGCCTGGCCGGCGGTGCCCAGAGCGGCGGCACGGACGTGACAGTAGCGGTGAGTCCCGCCAGCGCGGGGGCCGTGGCCTGCAATGCGGCCGCCGGGAACGTGGCGGTCGTGGTGCTGCCCCCGGGCGGCAAGCAACCGCTCACCGGTCCAGTTCCGTCCGCATCCCCCGGTGCTAGCACCGGGGGGCAGAAGACCGTCCCGAACAGCACGCCCGCAGGGTCGCATTCGCCCGGCGCACGGACCGGGCACGGCTAGCCGATGGCGCTTATCGCAGTCGCCGCCGACAAGGGCGCGCCCGGGGTCACCACCTCGTCGGTCGTGCTGGCCGCGGTCTGGCCGCGGCCAGTGCTGCTGGCTGAGTGCGATGCATCCGGCGGGGACCTCGTCTACCGGCTCCCGGCCCCGGGCGGCGGCCGCCTGGACCCGCAGCTTGGCATGCTGAGCCTGGCCGTCGCCAGCCGGCACGGGCTGCAGCCGCAGCAGCTGTGGGAGCACACCCAGAAGCTGCACGGCGGGCTTGACGTGCTGGCCGGGGTGACCGGCGCCGAGCAGGGCGCGGGCCTGGAACCGCTATGGGGCACGGTGGGGGACGCGTTCGCCCGGCTGCCGCAGGCGGACGTGATCGCGGACTGCGGCCGGCTCGGCGTGGAGGGGAGTCACTACGATCTGCTCGCCCGGGCCGCCACGGTCGTCCTCATCACCCGGGGCTCGCTGGGCGAGGTGATCCGCCTGCGCGAGCGTATCGCGGTACTCAACACCGCCCTGGGCAGGCGCGACGGCTTCGGCACCCGGATCAGCGTGGTGGTGGTCGCCGATCACAAGCACTTCCACTCAGTGCTCGGCGAGGTCGGGCAGGCGCTCAACCAGGGCAGGGTCCGAGCGGACGTGGTCGGCGGCCTCGCGTATGAGCCGCGGAGCGCGCAGCAGCTGCGCGGGGAGTGGGGAGGCAAGCTCGATAAGTCCCTGCTTATAAGGTCGGCTCGGGGCATAGCCACCCAGCTTGCCGTGCCGCTCCCGGCCCTCGGCTCGCAGCCGCCGGCCCCGGGGGCAGCGCCCGTCCCCCGGCAGGCGGCCGCGGCCAGGCCCCCGGCGGAGCCGGACCGGCGGCCGGCCCCTGGCCGGCGTGCCGCTCCTGCCCCCAGTGCTCCCGTTCAGGCCAGCGCGGCTGGCGGGCCCGGCATGACCGGCCGGCCCCGGATGCCAGCCGGATCCGGCACCCCCGCCCAGCCAGGCTTAGCAGGCCAGCGGGCCACGCCGGGACAGCGCGATCCTGGCGGGCTGGAAGCGGCGGTACCTGACGTTCCCACGGGCGCGTCACCGTTC
>DASQSC010000209.1:0-2254 GCA_035642555.1 Streptosporangiaceae bacterium
TCCCGGTTGTCGGTCAGCCAGGCCGCGGTCATGGAGGCCGGCGAGGCGGCCGCGGTCCCGGTGAAGCGCATCGTCACGTAGTCGACCGGTTCCAGGTACCAGCGGGCGGCCCGGGCGATGTCGGGCCGGTCCCGGTCCAGGTGGAGCATGTGCCCGATGGGGTCGGCGCCGCTGGTGGACGGCGCCCCGCCGGTCTTGCGCACCCAGGTCAGCAGCGCCCGCGGGGAGTAGCCGGAGACCGGCCCGCCGAACCGCTGCCGGGCGTGCGGGGCGCCGCGGGTGTCCATCCACAGGATGCAGGGCCCGGCCGGGGTACCGTCGGCCGCCACCGGGACCGTGCTGGCCCACTGCCCGGTGACGCTCACCGCCGCGATCTGGCCGGGCCCGGCGGTGCCGCTGCGCAGGGCGGCCTTCGACGCGTCCAGGATCAGCTGCCACCACTGCCCGGCGTCCTGCTCGGCGCCGCCGCCCGGCAGCAGCCTGGTGCTGATCGCGGCACCGGTGGTCCAGGGCACCTGGCCGGAAAGCGAGACGAGGCCGGCCTTGAGGCTGCTGGTCCCGAGGTCGATCGCGAGCACGTACCGGTCAGCCGGCCCGCCGCCAGTCACCGCGGTGCCTCAGGCCTGCGCCGCGGTCTCGGCGGGCACGGCCTGCTGCTCGTCCATCATGCCGGCCATGACGGCCTGGATGAACTCATCCGCCTCCGGCGTCATCCCGCCGGCGACCCCGCCGTAGATGGCGCCGCTGCTGGCCGGCTCGCCCGCGTGCTCCCGCGCGTACCCGACCGCCTCGGCCAGGTCGGCGGCGAACGCCTCGGCCACCCCCGGTTGCGTCTGCGGCCTGGTCACGGCCATGTGCAGGGCGTTGGGGTACTGCTGGCCGTTGAACCGCCAGCCGCGCTGCCGCATGAAGTCGTTGACGTGGTAGACGTCGAACTCGTCCGAGGTGAAGCTGAACAGGAACGTCGGCTGCCCCAGGATCCGCAGCTCCGGGTGGGAGCGGACGGCTTCCTGCATCCGGGCTGACGTCTCGAAGATCTCGCGGGCGTACCGCAGGTAGCCGTCGCGCCCGAGGCTCACCATGGCGGCCCAGGTCGCGGCGAGCAGGCCGCCGGAGCGCGACCCCTCGATGCCGGGGGAGCAGTACTTGCCGCCGCTCCAGTCGGTCAGGTAGAAGTACTGCGCGTTCCGCAGCTCCCCGTGCCGGAACGCGACGACCGAGGATCCCTTGAACGCGTACCCGTACTTGTGCGTGTCCGCCGAGATGCTGGTCACCCCGGGCAGCCGGAAGTCGTACACCGGGATGTCGTACCCGAGTTCCTGCCCGAACGGCAGGATGAACCCGCCCAGGCAGCCGTCCACGTGCAGCCCGGTGCCCCGCTCCAGCGCGAGGGCGGACAGCTCTCCGATGGGGTCGATGGTGCCGTAGCCGTAGGTGCAGGCCGACCCGATCAGGGCGACCGTGCTGGCGTCGATGTGGGCGGCCATCCAGCCGACGTCGGCCTGCATGGTGACCGGGTCCACCGGGGCGGTGCGCAGCTCGATCCGCAGCAGTTGGCAGGCCTTGTCGAAGGCCGGGTGCGCGGTTTCCGGCTTGATGACGTTGGGCGCAGCCACGCCGAGCGTGGCGCGGGCGTGCTCGCGGTAGGCGAGCATGGCGTGCAGGATGCTGCCGGTGCCGCCGGTGGTCACGATCCCGGCCGGGGACCCGTCGGAGACGGCGCCGGCGTTCAGCAGGTCAAGGGTCATGGCGATGATCTCGCCCTCGAACTTCGACATGCTCGGGCACATGTCCCGCTGTAGCGCGTTGACGTGCGCGAACCGGCCGAACGCCTGGGCCAGGAACCGGTAATGCTCGTGGTCCCCGCAGTACATGGTCCCCGAGCACTTGCCGGTCTCCCAGAACGCGTCCTCCTCGGCGGCGATCTCCGCCAGCTCGGCCAGCACCCCGGCCCGGGGACGCCCCTGGCCTGGCAGCCTGCGGTTGACGCCGTAACGCTCGGCGTAGGGGTATGCAGCATCCATGGCGTAAATGTAGCCATGCCATGATCCGGCGCCCGACCGGTCTCGCCCCGGCGGCCTGACGAGCAGGATTTATCACGCAGCGTGTTTGTAAGGTCACAATTCTGTTATCGGTTCGCGCGTTCCGGCCGGCGCCGCCCCCGCTGCTCGCTAGCGTGACCGGCGTCACCTGCACGCACTCCCGGTAAGCCGAGGACGCCGATGACTGGATGGATCCTGGCGGCGGTGGCCGC
>DASQSC010000210.1:0-4313 GCA_035642555.1 Streptosporangiaceae bacterium
GTGGTGCCGCGCCAGCAGGCCGCGACCGTGCTGGAGGCCGCGCAGGCCCGGGAGGCCAGCGAGGCGTCCCGGCGGCCCCGGCTGGCCGCCGGCGAGCTGGGCCTGGACATGTACGGGATGCGTGACAAGCTCGCCGCGAAGGGGCTGCGCTACGTCGACTACGAGGACCCGAAGTGACGCAGACCGCCATCCCCTGCTCCGTGATGCGGGGCGGGACCTCCAAGGGGCTGGTGTTCCTGGCCGATGACCTGCCGGCCGACCACGCGGTCCGCGACGCGGTGCTGCTCGCCGCGATGGGCTCCCCGGACCGGCGGGAGATCGATGGCATGGGCGGCGCCCACCCGCTGACGTCGAAGGTCGCGGTCGTGAGCCGGTCGGGCCGGCGGGACGCTGACGTCGAGTACCTGTTCCTGCAGGTGTGGCCGGACCGGCCGGAGGTCTCCGGCAAGCAGAACTGCGGCAACATGCTGGCCGCGGTGGGCCCGTTCGCGATCGAGCAGGGCCTGGTGGCGGCGAAGGAGCCGGAAACGCCGGTCCGGATCTGGATGCGCAACACCCAGACCCTCGCCACCGCGCTCATCCAGACCCCCGGCGGGCGGGTCAGCTACGAGGGGGACGCCGGGATCGACGGCGTGCCCGGCACCCATGCGCCCATTCCCATCGAGTTCGCTGACGTCGCCGGCTCCTCCTGCGGGGCGCTGCTCCCGACCGGCAACGCCAGCGACGTCATCGAGGGCGTCCGGGTGACCTGCATCGACAACGGGATGCCGGTCGTCTGCCTGGCAGCGGCCGACTTCGGCCTCACCGGCCAGGAGTCACCGGCCGAGCTGGAGGGCAACGCCGAGCTGACCAAGCGGGTGGAGGCGATCCGGCTGGCGGCGGGCCCGCTCATGAACCTGGAGGACGTGACCAGCGCCACCGTGCCGAAGATGAGCCTGCTCGCGCCGCCGGCCCGGGGCGGCGCCATCGCGACCCGGACGTTCATCCCGCATCGCGTGCACGAGGCGATCGGGGTGCTGGGGGCGGTGTCGGTCGCCACCGCGTGCGTGCTGCCCGGCTCGGTGGCCCACGACATCGCGGTCACCGGCAGCGCGGCCGAGATCGAGGTCGAGCACCCCACCGGCTTCTTCACCGTGACCATCGAGGCGAAGGTGTCCGGCGGCACGGTCGAGGTCACCAGATCAGCCCTGCTGCGTACCGCCCGCCTGCTCATGCGGGGCGAGGTCTTCGTGCCCGCATCCGCCATGCCGGGGGGAGCCTCGCTGTGATCATCGACTGTCACGGGCACTACACCACCGCGCCGGGGCAGCACACCGACTGGCGCAAGAGCCAGCTGGCGGCGTTCGCCGAGGGCCGGGCGGCCCCGCCGTACCCGGCCATCTCCGACGACGAGATCCGCGAGTCGATCGAGCAGAACCAGCTCCGGCTGCTGCGCGAGCGCGGGGCCGACATGACGATCTTCTCGCCGCGGGCCTCGGCCATGGCCCACCATGAGGGCGACGAACGGGTCAGCAGCGAATGGGCACGGGCCTGCAACGACCTCATCGCCCGGGTCGCCGGGCTGTTCCCGGACACGTTCATCGGCGTCTGCCAGCTGCCCCAGTCCACCGGCGCCGGCCTGACGGCGCCGGTGGCCGAGCTCGAGCGCTGCGTCACGGAGCTCGGGTTCGTCGGCTGCAACCTCAACCCGGACCCGAGCGGCGGGAAATGGACCGCGCCCCCGCTCACCGACCGGTACTGGTACCCGGTCTACGAGAAGATGTGCGAGCTCGACGTGCCCGCCATGGTGCACGTCTCGGCGAGCTGCAATCCCGTCTTCCACGCCACCGGGGCGCACTACATCAACGCCGACACCACAGCGTTCATGCAGCTCATCCAGGGCGACCTGTTCACTGACTTCCCGGATCTGCGGCTGGTGATCCCGCACGGCGGCGGCGCCGTCCCCTACCACTGGGGCCGCTACCGCGGGCTGGCCGACATGCTGAAGAAGCCGCCGCTGGCGGAGCATGTGATGAAGAACGTGTTCTTCGACACCTGCGTCTATCACCAGCCAGGGATCAACCTGCTGTTCGAGGTCATCGGGATCGGCAACATCCTGTTCGGGTCCGAGATGGTGGGCGCCGTCCGCGGTATCGACCCGCAGACCGGGCACTACTTCGACGACACCAAGCGGTACGTCGACGCGCTGGGGCTCAGCGAGCCGGACGCCGCCGCGGTGTACGAGGGCAACGCCCGGCGGGTGTACCCGCGGCTGGACAGCGCCCTGCGGGGGCGGTAGCCGTGACGGCGACGTTCACCCCGGACGCGGACTGGCTCCCGTTCCACCCCGACCCGAGCAAGCCCGGCTACCCGCCGCCGCCCGGCGCGGTCGACGCGCACTGCCACGTGTTCGGCCCCGGCGACGTCTTCCCGTACGCGCCGGAACGGAAGTACACCCCGACCGACGCCGGCAAGGAGCAGCTGTTCGCGCTGCGCGACTACCTCGGGTTCGACCGGAACGTCATCGTGCAGGCGACCTGCCATGGCGCCGACAACAGCGCCCTCGTCGACGCGCTGCTCGCGGCGGACGGGCGCGCCCGCGGCGTGGCGACGATCAGGCCCGGCGTGTCCGCTGGCGAATTGGACGACATGAACGCGGCGGGCGTGCGCGGTATCCGGTTCAACTTCGTCCGGCGGCTGGTAGACCCCAAGCCCGACGAGTACTACCGCGGCCTGGCCGACCGGGTGGCCGAGCTCGGCTGGCACATCATCGTCTACTTCGAGGCCGCGGACCTGGCCGAGCGCTGGCAGCTTTTCACCAGCTTCCCGACGCCGGTGGTGGCGGACCACATGGGCCGGCCAGACGTGACGCAGCCGCTCGACGGGCCGGATTTCACGCTCTTCACCCGGTTCCTGACCGAGAACGAGAACGCCTGGTCGAAGGTGAGCGGCCCGGAGCGGCTGTCGAAGTCCGGGCCGCCGCAGTACGCCGACGTCATCCCGTTCGCTCGTCATATCGTCGAGACGTTCCCCGGCCGGGTGCTGTGGGGAACCGACTGGCCGCATCCGAACATGAAGAGCCACATGCCTGACGATGGCGCGCTCGTGGATGTCATCCCGCGGATCGCGGTCACCGGTGAGCTGCAGCGCCGGCTGCTGGTGGACAACCCGCTGCGCCTGTACTGGGAGGGGAAATGAGCAGCACCTACACCTCAGATTTCGATGACATCCCCGGCACCCGGGTGTTCACGGCGCAGCGCGCGAAACAGGGCTACCACCTGAACCAGTTCTGCATGAGCCTGATGAAGGCGGAGAACCGCGAGCGGTTCAAGGCGGACGAGCGTGCCTACCTGGACGAGTGGCCGCTCACCGAGGCCCAGCAGAAGGCGGTGCTCGACCGCGACTACAACGCCATGCTCGACCTCGGCGGCAACATCTACTTCCTGGCCAAGATCTTCGCCACCGACGGGCTCAGCTATCTTCAGGCGGTGAGCACGATGACGGGAATGCCCGTCGACGACTACCAGCAGATGATGGTCTCGGGGGGCCGCTCACCGGACGGCTGGCGCTCCATCAAGGACGGGACCTGACATGGCTCGCATCACCGCCGGGCTGACCACGAGCCACATTCCGGCCGTCGGCGCCATGATCGACCAGGGCAGAACCCAGGAGCCGTACTGGAAGCCGCTGTTCGCCGGCTACGAGTGGTCAAAGGCCTGGGCGAAGGAGCACGTGCCCGACGTCATCATCCTGGTCTACAACGACCACGCGTCGGCGTTCACGCCGGAACTGGTGCCGACCTTGGCACTCGGCTGCGCCGATGAGTTCCCGCCGGCCGACGAGGGCTACGGCCCCCGCCCGGTGCCGGTCGTGCAGGGCCGCGCCGACCTGGCGGCTCACCTGGCGGAGGGGCTCATCCTCGACGAGTTCGACCTCACCCTGATGTACAAGATGGAGGTCGACCATGGCCTGACCGTCCCGCTGTCGCTGGTCTACGGGCAGCCCGACGCGTGGCCGACGCGGGTCATCCCGCTCGCCGTGAACGTCGTGCAGTACCCGCCGCCGACCGCCCACCGCTGCTTCATGCTCGGCCAGGCGATCCGCCGGTGTGTGGAGCGCTTCGACGAGGACCTCAACGTGCACATCTGGGGCACCGGGGGCATGAGCCACCAGCTGCAGGGACCGCGCGCCGGCTTCATCAACCAGCCGTGGGACCACGCGTTCATGGACCGGCTGGTCAAGGACCCGGCCGGGCTGGCTCAGCTCAAGCACCTGGAGTTCGTCCGCGAGGCAGGCGCGGAGGGCATCGAGCTGGTCATGTGGCTGATCATGCG
>DASQSC010000211.1:0-3147 GCA_035642555.1 Streptosporangiaceae bacterium
CGTGACGAGGTTGCCCATCTGGCCCGGCTGTCGCGGCTGGCCCTGGCGGATGAGGAACTCGACCACCTGGCCGGCCAGCTTGACGTCATCATTTCCGCGGTCGCCCGCGTGCAGGAGGTAGCGGTGACCGGCGTGCCGCCCACCTCGCACGCCGTGCCGCTGGAGAACGTGTACCGCGAGGACGAGGAAGTGCCCTGCCTGACGGCTGAGCAGGCCCTCGCCGGAGCGCCAGCGTCCGAGCAGCAGCGGTTCCGGGTCCCTCGCATCCTGGCGGAAGACTGACCATGGACGGCGAGCTGACCAGGATGACGGCCGCTGCGCTGGTGGCCGCGATGGAGGCCGGCGAGGTGTCCGCCGCCGAGGTCACCCAGGAGCACCTGGACCGGATCGCCGCGGTCGACGCCAGGGTGCACGCGTTCCTGCACGTGGCGGGCGGGGCCGCGCTGCGGGTCGCCCGATCGGTGGACGAGCGGCGCGCCGCCGGGGAGGAACTCGGCCCGCTGGCCGGTGTCCCGATCGCGCTCAAGGACATCTTCACCACCGCCGACATGCCCACCACCTGCGGCTCGGCCATCCTCGACGGCTGGCAGCCGCCCTACGACGCGACCATCACCGCCCGGCTCCGGCGGGCGGACATGCCGATACTCGGCAAGTCCAACCTGGACGAGTTCGCCATGGGGTCGTCCACCGAGAACTCCGCGTTCGGGACCTCCCGCAATCCCTGGGATCTGGACCGGGTACCTGGCGGCTCGTCCGGCGGCTCGGCGGCGGCGGTGGCGGCCTGGGAGGCGCCGGTCGGCATCGGCACCGACACCGGCGGGTCGATCCGGCAGCCGGCCTCGGTGTGCGGCCTGATCGGAGTCAAGCCCACCTACGGCGGGTCCTCCCGGTACGGGCTGGTCGCGTTCGCGTCCTCGCTCGACACCCCGGGCCCGCTGGCGCGCACGGTGCTGGACGCGGCGCTCCTGCATGAGGCGATCTCCGGGCACGATCCCTGCGACGCCACGTCGGTGGACGCCCCGGTGCCGCCGGTGGTGGCCGCCGCCCGGCAGGCCGACGTGAGCGGGCTGCGGGTGGGCGTGGTGTCCGAGTTCAGCGGCGACGGCTACCAGCCGGGGGTGCTGGCCAGGTTCGGCGAGGCGGTCGAGCTGCTGGAATCGCTGGGCGCCAAGGTCACCGAGGTCTCCTGCCCGCATTTCACCTACGCGCTCCCCGCCTACTACCTGATCGCCCCCAGCGAGGCCTCATCCAATCTGGCCAGGTTCGACGCGATGCGGTACGGGCTGCGGGTAGGCGACGACGGCACCCAGAGCGCCGAGGAGGTCATGTCGCTGACCCGGGCGCGCGGCTTCGGCGCCGAGGTGAAGCGCCGGATCATGCTCGGCACCTACGCGCTGTCCAGCGGCTACTACGACGCCTACTACGGCAAGGCACAGCAGGTGCGGACGCTGATCATCAGGGACTTCGATGCCGCGTTCGAGCAGGTGGACGTGCTGGTGTCGCCGACCACCCCGACCACCGCGTTCCCGATCGGGGAACGGGCGGACGACCCGCTCGCCATGTATCTCGCCGACCTGTGCACGATCCCGTCGGACCTGGCGGGCAACGCGGCGCTGTCGGTGCCGTGCGGGCTCGCGCCGGAGGACGGCATGCCGGTCGGGCTGCAGATCATGGCCCCGGTGCTGGCCGACGACCGGCTCTACCGGGTGGGTGCCGCGGTGGAGGCCGCGCTCGACCAGCGCCGCGGGCATCCGCTGCTTGCCGATGCGAAAGGGCTCGGCTCATGACTGAGGCCGCGACACTG
This sequence comes from Streptosporangiaceae bacterium, assembly GCA_035642555.1. Lineage (GTDB taxonomy): Bacteria > Actinomycetota > Actinomycetes > Streptosporangiales > Streptosporangiaceae > JAIRTY01. The sequence continues at coordinate 1,805 of DASQSC010000211.1, forward strand.
GTCCCCTTCGGCGAGGCGGTCGCCAGGTACGACCCGGTGATCGGGCTGGAGACGCACGTCGAGCTTGGCACCACGACCAAGATGTTCTGCGGCTGCCGGACGGAGTTCGGCGCCGACCCCAACACCCAGGTCTGCCCGGTCTGCCTGGGCCTGCCCGGCTCGCTGCCGGTCGCCAACCGGGCCGCCATCGAGTTCACCATCCGGATCGGGCTCGCGCTCAACTGCACTATCGCCGACTGGTGCCGGTTCGCCCGGAAGAACTACTTCTACCCGGACATGCCGAAGAACTTCCAGATCTCGCAGTACGACGAGCCGCTGTGCACCGACGGCTGGCTGGAGGTGCAGGCCGAGGAGCCGCAGCCGGGCGGCGGCACCGCCCCCCGGCGGATCCGGGTCGGCATCGAGCGGGTGCACATGGAGGAGGACACCGGCAAGTCGTTGCACGTGGGCGGCGCGACCGGCCGCATCCACGGCGCGGACTACTCGCTGGTGGACTACAACCGGGCCGGCATCCCGCTGGTGGAGGTCGTAACCAGGCCCGTCGAGGGCACCGGCGCGCTCGCGCCGGCGGTGGCCCGCGCCTACGTCACCGAGCTGCGGGACCTGATGCGGGCGCTCGGGGTCTCGGACGTGCGGATGGAGGAAGGCTCGCTACGCTGCGACGTCAACACGTCGCTGTCGCCGCGGGGCTCGGGCCGGCTGGGGACCCGGACCGAGACCAAGAACGTCAACTCGCTGCGCTCGGTGGAGCGCGCCGTCCGCTACGAGGTCAGCCGGCAGGCGGCCGTGCTCGACGCTGGCCAGCCGGTGACGCTGGAGACCCGGCACTTCCACGAGGACTCCGGCATCACCACGACCGGCCGGAGCAAGGAGGAAGCGCAGGACTACCGCTACTTTCCCGAGCCCGACCTGGTGCCGGTCGCGCCGTCACGGGAGTGGGTGGAGCAGATCCGGGCCGGGCTGCCGGAACTGCCCGCGGCCAGGCGGGAGCGGCTGAAGGCCGAGTGGCAGCTGTCGGACCTGGAGTTCGCCGCGATCCACAACGCAAGCGCGGTGGAACTGGTCGCCAGGACGGTGGCGGCCGGTGCCAGTGCAGCCGACGCCCGCAAGTGGTGGCTCGGCGAGCTGGCCCGGCGGGCGAACGAGTCCGGCGCCGAGCTCACCGCCCTGCCCATCACGCCCGCCGACGTGGCCAGGGTGGCCGCCCTCACCGATGCCGGAACTCTCACCGACCGGCTGGCCCGGCAGGTGATCGACGGCGTGCTGGCGGGCGAGGGCACGCCGGATGAAGTGGTGGCGGCCCGGGGACTGGCAGTGGCGGGCGAGGATGCGCTGGCCGCCGC
>DASQSC010000212.1:0-2481 GCA_035642555.1 Streptosporangiaceae bacterium
GACGGCGCGGGCCGACGGCGCCGCCGTCCCGTCCGGCAGGCCGGTGGTGCTGCACGGGCTGGAGAAGGTGGCCCGGGGCGCGGCCGGGGCCGCCGGGCTGGCCGCCGGGTCGCGGCTGGCCCTGGTGGACGGCGCGGTGGGGATCGTGCTGGCGCCCGCGGGCCGGCTGCGGGTCGTGCTGGCCCTGACGGTGACCGCCGCGGGCAAGGTTTCGGCCATCGATGTCATCGCGGATCCGGAACGGTTGCGGCGGTTGCGCCTGTCGCTGCTGCCAGAGGAGTAGCCGGCGCCCGGGCCCCGGCAGGCCCGCCCTCGCTGATCGCCGGCACCGCCCCGGTCGCCCGCCCCTGGCGGCTGCCATAACGATCTTGTCCGCAGGTATGCACAAATGTCCTAAAGCAGGTCAGCTGGGGGGGTACGGTGCTGAGGATGCGGGGACCCAGTACCAGCTGGCGGTCGCCCGCGCAGATGGTGGGCGATGCTGGTTGATCTAATCCGTGCCCTCGGCGCGGCGGTGGCCGCGGTGGCGCTGCCGGGCTACTTCTGGGCTGCCTTCTTGCGCCCGGCTGCTGGCCTGGCCGAGCGGCTCGCGTACTCCTGCGCGTTGTCGCTGGCGTCGGTGCCGGTCGTGGCGGTCGTGCTGACGCGGCTGGCCGGGTCCGGGATTTCCTGGTGGATCTCCCTCGCCGCCACCGGCATCGTGCTGGTGTCGGGGATAGCCGCCGCCGCGCTGCGGGGCGCCGCCCGCGGCCAGGCCGGGCCGGTCTTCCCCGGGCTGCCCGCGATCAGGAACCCGTGGGCGGTCGCGCTGCTTGCCGCCGGAGCGGTGCTGGCGCTGGTGGCGGCGCTGACGCCGGGCCGCCACGCCGGCTGGCTGATCCTGGTCACGCTGGGGCTGATGGTCCTGGCCGGGGTCGTCATCGGAATGGGTGCCCCGGCCGGGCTGCCCGAGCCGGCCGGGCCGGGTGAGGCCGACGGGCCGGCTGAGCCGGACGGGCCGGCCGCGACCGCGGACGCTGCCGTGAGCCGGGGGCGGGGGCCGCGCCCGGTAGCCATGCTGCGCGCCGCGGCGCTCGCCGCCGTGCTGGCGCTGACCGCGGTGCGCGCCTATGAGCCGGTGCTCAGGTACGACTGGCCGTCGGTCCGCGGAACCGACCACTTCTCCCATGCGGTCATGGCGGAGCAGATGCTCGCCCACGGCTCGTACCATGACTACCTGATCTACCCACCGGGGTTCCCGGCCATCAGCGCCGTCATCTCCCGGCTGTCCGGGCTTTCCCCGCTGGCGCTGTACCCGGTGCTGGCACCGGCGCTGCTGGTGCTGACCGCCCTGGCCGCGTACGCGGTGGCCACCAGGCTGTGGGGCCGGGGCTACGGCATCGCGGCCGCCGCGCTGGCCGGCCTTGTGCTACACGGCGCATACGGAGGGCTCGCGGACGGCCGGTACCCCGACCTGGTCAGCGCCTACTTCCTGATCACGATGGGCATCGCCGCGCTCATCGCGCTGTATCAGTCGCCGGGCTGGCGGTCGGTCACGCTGGTGGCGGTGCTGGGCGCGGCCCCGGTCTTCTATCACCAGGTGGCCACCCTGTATGAGGCGGTGATCCTGGTGCTGGCCGCGGTCACCGCCCTGCCCTACCTGTGGTACCGGGGCCGCCGGGCTGATGCCCGGATGGTGCTGTGGGGGCTGCTGGCGCTGGCCGTGCTCGCCATCTGCTACGGCTGGTACACCTACGGCCTCGGCTGGCCCATCGCGGGTAATTCCGCCTCGTCCCAGGCTGTTTCCGTGGCACTGGGCAGCCAGCCGGTCCCGCCAGCGGGCCACCTCGTCCCCGAGCTCGCGTTCGCCATCGTCTGGCTGGGCGTGCTCGGGGCGGTGCTGCTGGCGATGGGCCTGCGGTCCCGGCTATCCCCGCCGCAGGCCTGCGCGGCGGCACTGATCCTGCTGTGGTGCCTGGTGATGTACCTGGGGAGCCGGACGGCGGCGGACGGCTTCCCGCAGCGGTTCGAGCGCGACCTCGGCGCGGCGCTGTCGGTCACGGGCGCGCTGGCTCTCGGGCTGATCGCCAAGTCCCTGTGGCAGGCACTGCGACGCGCCCGGGCCGGCCAGCTCGCCGTGACCTCGCCCGCCCGGGCCGCGGCGATCTCGCTTGCGCTGATCATCCCGGTCGCCGCCGCCGGGGCGGAGGCCGTGCAGGGGGCACGCGCCGAGTCACACCCGGCCCCGCTGCTCAGCGCGCCGGTGGTGGCCGCCGGGCACTGGCTCAAGCGGCACAACTCCGGCGGCACGATCGTGTCGACCTTCATGAATCAGGGGATCACCCAGCGATCCGTGCTCGCCATGGGCGGCTACTCCGGCCTTCAGTACTACCTCCCGAAGCGGGTCCGCCACCCCAGGTCGCTGCCCCCGGCCGGCCGCAAGCCGCTGCTCGAATCCCGGGAGGTGCTGCAGCATCCCGGAAGCTGCGCCGCCGCCGCCGC
>DASQSC010000213.1:0-3630 GCA_035642555.1 Streptosporangiaceae bacterium
CTGGAGATCCGGACGTGCACCTCGGCCGCGCCGGCCTCGCGCAGCATGGCCACGATCGCCCGCTGGGTGGTCCCGCGCACGATCGTGTCGTCCACCACCACCACCCGCTGGCCGGCGATGACCTCCCGCAGCGGGTTCAGCTTGAGCCGGATGCCCCGTTCCCGGATGGTCTGGCTCGGCTGGATGAACGTCCGGCCCACGTAGGAGTTCTTGACCAGGCCCTGGCCGTACGGGATGCCGCTCGCCTGGGCGTAGCCGATCGCCGCCGGGGTGCCGGACTCGGGAACGGGGATCACCAGGTCGGCCTCGACCGGGTGCTCGGCCGCCAGCCGCCGCCCCACCTCGACCCGGGTGGCCTGGACGCTCCGGCCGGAGATCGTGGTGTCCGGACGGGCCAGGTAGACGTGCTCGAACAGGCAGCCCTTGGGCTGTGCCGGCGCGAACCGGCGGGACGCCACGCCCTGCTCGCCGATCACGATCATCTCGCCGGGCTCCACCTCCCGGACGAACTCGGCCCCGATGATGTCCAGCGCGGCTGTCTCGCTCGCCACCACGTGGCCCCGTGGCAGCCGGCCGAGCACGAGCGGGTGGAAGCCATGGGGGTCACGGGCGGCGTAGACGGTCCGCTCGTCCATGAACACCAGCGAGTACGCGCCGCGCACCCGCGGCAGGACCGCCAGCGCGCGGTCGGCCACGCTGCCCTCCTGCGAGCCGCCGAACAGGGCGGTCAGGACCTCGGTGTCGGAGGTGCCGTGCAGCGGCTGGGGGCCGGTCACCAGCCCCGCGAGCTCAACGGAGTTGGTGAGGTTGCCGTTGTGGCCGAGGGCCAGGCTGCCGTCGGGGGTGGCGCGGAACGTCGGCTGGGCGTTCTCCCACACCGAGGCCCCGCTGGTGGAGTACCGGGTGTGCCCGACCGCGATGTGCCCGCGCAGGGTGGTCAGCACCGACTCATTGAACACCTGTGCGACCAGGCCCATGTCCTTGTAGACCAGGATCCGGTTGCCGTCGCTGACCGCGATCCCGGCGGACTCCTGGCCCCGGTGCTGCAGCGCGTACAGGCCGAAGTACGCCAGCTTCGCGACTTCCTCGTCCGGGGACCAGACACCGAAGACGCCACACTCGTCCCGAGGAGGCCGGTCTCCGGGAACGAGCTCGTCCGTCAGTCGGCCGCCGGGCTTGACCACGCGCTCAGTCTAGGGGAAGGACCGGCATGTACGGCGACAGGTCGGCCCGCGGGCCGCTGGCGTGTACCCGGCCCGTGCTGGTCGCCTCCGCCCACGACAGCCGCCCGGTGGCCAGCCGGACCCAGGTCACCGGATCGGTCTCGACCACGTTCGGCGGGGTGCCCCGGGTGTGCCGGGGGCCGCCGATGGCCTGGACCGCCGCCAGCGGCGGGACGCGCACCTCGACCGCTCGCCCTGGCGCCCGCTCAGCCAGCACGTCCAGCAGGAACCGGACCGCGGACCGGAGCGCTTCCCTGGTGGGCTCCAGCCCGGCATCGGCGGCCGCCAGGACCGCCTCCGCGCACGCCCGGCCGAGCGCGGGGGCGGCCAGCGGCGGCTGCATCAGCGCCATCTCGCCGAGTGCCGCCCGCTGCTCGTTCAGGGCGGCGAGCAGCCGCTGCGGGTCGGACTGCCGGGCTGGCATCAGCGGGCCTCCTCATCCGAACAGGGCGGGCAGGGTGCCGCGGTGCTTCGCTGCCAGCTCGGCCAGGCCGATCCGGAAGCCGTCGGGCACCGCCGGCCCGGACACGGCCAGGTCCGTTCCCCCGGTCTCGCCCAGCACGGTGGCCGGCACCCCGTGCCGGTCGCACAGGGCTGCGAACGGCTCCCCGGCGCCGGGGCGCACCGCGACCACCGCCCGCGCCGCCGACTCGCCGAACAGGAACGTGAACGCGTCGCCGGGCAGGCTCACCCGGCAGCCGGTCCCGCCGGCCAGGCACGACTCGGCCAGCGCGAGCGCCAGCCCGCCCTCGGACAGGTCGTGGGCGGCGGCCAGCAGGCCGTCCGCGGCCGAGGCGGCCAGCAGGGCAGCGAGCGCCCGTTCCGCGGCCAGGTCCACGGCGGGCGGGCGGCCGCCCAGGTGCCCGTGCGCGACCTGGGCCCAGGCCGAGCCGCCGAACTCGGCCCCGGTCCGGCCCAGCAGCACCACCTGCGCTCCGTCCCCGGCAAATCCGGCCGGCAGCCGGCGGCGGACATCCTCGAGCACCCCGAGCACGCCGACCACCGGGGTGGGGTGGATCGGCACCTGCCCGGTCTGGTTGTAGAAGCTGACGTTGCCGCCGGTCACCGGCACCCCGAGGGCCAGGCAGCCGTCCGCCAGCCCGCGCACCGCCTCGGTGAACTGCCACATCACCGCCGGGTCCTCGGGGGACCCGAAGTTCAGGCAGTTGGTGACCGCCACCGGCGTGGCGCCGGCCGCCGCCACGTTCCGGTACGCCTCCGCCAGCGCGAGCTGGGCGCCGGCGTACGGGTCGAGCCGGGCGTACCGGCCGTTGCCGTCGGTGGCCAGCGCCACCCCGAGCCCGGTCCGCTCGTCCACCCGGATCACCCCGGCGTCGTCCGGCATGGCCAGCGCCGTGTTCCCGCGCACGTACCGGTCGTACTGCTCGGTCACCCAGCTCGCGTCGGCCAGGCCGGGCGCGGCCAGCAGCGCCAGCAGCGTCTCCCGTAGCTCAGATCCGGTGGCCGGCCGCGGCAGCCGGTCCGGAACGTCCGCCGCCAGGGCGCCCTGGTCCGGCGGCCTGGCGGCCGGGCGGTCGTACACCGGCCCCTGGCTGGCCGCGGTCTCCGGCGCGATGTCCACCACCTGCTCGCCGTGCCAGCTCACTTCCAGCCGACCGGTCCCGGTCACCTCGCCGATCACCGTGGCCGGCAGGTCCCACCGGGCGCAGATGGCAAGGAACTTGTCCACGTCCCCGGGCGCGGCGATCGCCATCATGCGTTCCTGCGACTCGCTCATGAGGACCTCGGCCGGGGTCAGCGACTCGTCCCGGAGCGGCACTCTCTCTAGGTGGACCCGCATCCCGCTGCCACCGCCGGCCGCCAGCTCGGCGGTGGCGCACGAGATCCCGGCCGCGCCCAGGTCCTGGATGCCCGCCACCACCCCGGCGGCGCCCAGCTCCAGGCAGCACTCGACCAGCAGTTTTTCCAGGAACGGATCCCCGACCTGCACGCTGGGGCGCTTGGCGGACTCCCCGCCCCCGAACGAGGCGCTGGCCAGCACCGAGGCGCCGCCGATGCCGTCCGGGCCGGTCCTGGCGCCGAACAGGATCACCTTGTTGCCCTCGCCCCTGGCCTGGGCAAGCCGCAGGTCCTCGTGCCGCATGACCCCCACGCAGAGGGCGTTGACCAGCGGGTTACCGGCGTAGCAGGGGTCGAAGGCCAGTTCCCCGCCGATGTTGGGCAGGCCCAGGCAGTTGCCGTAGAACGAGATACCCGCCACCACGCCGGGCAGCACCCGGGCGGTGTCCGGGGCCTCAGCGGGCCCGAACCGGAGCGAGTCCATGACCGCCACCGGCCGGGCGCCCATGGCCAGGATGTCGCGGACGATCCCGCCCACCCCGGTGGCCGCGCCCTGGAGCGGCTCCACGAACGAGGGGTGATTGTGCGACTCGATCTTGAACGTGAC
>DASQSC010000214.1:0-2122 GCA_035642555.1 Streptosporangiaceae bacterium
TCGTCGAGCTCGGCGTCCGGCACGCCGCGCATCTGGGTGTCCGGCTTGGCCCGGAAGTTCTGCACGATCACTTCCTGGATGCCGCCGTACTCGCGGGCCACCCGGCGGATCGCGAAGATCGACTCGGCCCGCTCGGCCAGCGTCTCGCCGATGCCGATCAGGATGCCGGTGGTGAACGGGACCGCGCACCGGCCGGCGTCCTCCAGCACCCGGAGCCGGACCGCGGGATCCTTGTCCGGGCTGCCGAAGTGCGGGCCGCCGCGCTCGGTGAACAGCCGGGCTGCTGTGGTTTCCAGCATCATGCCCATGGACGGCGCCACCGGCTTGAGCCGGCTGAAGTCCTGCCACGTCAGCACGCCCGGGTTGAGGTGAGGCAGCAGCCCGGTCTCTTCCAGCACCCGGATGGCCATGGCCCGGACATACGACAGGGTGCTGTCGTAACCGCTGGCATCCAGCCATTCGCGGGCCTGCCGCCACCGGTCCTCCGGCCGGTCGCCCAGGGTGAACAGCGCCTCCTTGCAGCCGAGCGCGGCGCCCTGGCGGGCGATGTCGAGCACCTCGTCCGGGGACAGGTACGGGCTGCCTGCCCGCCCCGGCACGGTCGCGAACGTGCAGTACCCGCAGCGGTCCCGGCACAGCCGCGTGAGCGGGATGAACACCTTGCGCGAGTAGGTGATGATCCCGGGACGGCCCGCCGCGGCCAGCCCGGCGTCACGCACCCGGCTTGCGTGCCTGAGCAGCGCCGCCAGGTCGTCGCCGCGGGCCTGGAGCGCGATCGTCGCCTCGGCCTCGTCCAGCGGCTTGCCGTCCCGGGCCCGGGCCAGCACCCGCCGCACTGCGCTCGCGGAAGGCGCTGCCGCCGGCCGACGGGAAGGCGCCGCGGATGGCCGGCGGGAAGCCGCGGCAGACGGCCGGCGGTAAGCCGCGGCGGCCGGTCCCTGGGAGGACGCTGCCGCCGGCTCCCGGGAAGGCGTTCCCCCCGGTCGGGGGGAGGACATTGCCGCCGGTCCCAGGGGCGGCGATGCGGCTGGTTCCCGGGGAGGCGCTGCGGCCGGTCCTGGAGACGGCGCGGCCGGTCCTGCAGACGGCGCGGCCGGTCCTGCAGACGGCGCTGCGGCCGGTCTTGGAGACGGCGTCGCGGCCCGTCCGGCCGCGGGCCGGGCAGTCCCAGGCTCCGGGTGAGCGGGGGGTGCGGGGCGGCGCTGCGGGCCGGGGCCGGAGGACGGCGCGGGCGGGGAGGGCGCGTCGGCACTCATACCCGGCACTCTAACGGGAGCTCCCGCGAGCGCCCCGGCGCCTCCCGGCCCGGGCCGCGCCCCGGAAAACGGCCTCCACGTTAATGATCAAGGGATTGGTGTAGTCAGGTGTTAGTCAGGTGTGCACCAATCCCTTGATCATTAGCCGACAGCGGACCGGCGGGCGGTTCCGCCGGGCGGTTCCCGGCGGCCGGTGGGCGCGCTGCGGTCAGGCGGGCCGGCGGCGGCACGCGAGCCGACGGGCTGGGGCCCGGATGGGTGCCGATGGTCCGTGACCATTGGCCCTGGGCTGGCAGGGCGCGGCGGTGGGATAACTGATGTGGCCGGTGACGCCCGGCCGGACTGCCGTGGCTGCCCGCACCGACCTCGGGCTGGCAGGCAGTCGGAGCCATGCGGCTGGGCGTGCCGGAGACATACCGGGGGCCGGCTCGCATACCCTGGGATGCGGGACCGTGCTCGGATCTGACTGGCTGGGAGCCATTCACGTGCTGATCGTTGTAGGGATTGTTGTCCTGATTTGTGCCGCGTACCTCGGGGAGCGCGTCCTCAAAGCGCGCCGTGGGGCACGCCACCGGGAGCAGATGGCCTCGCGGCTCGCGGCGGCCGCCGTCAGGGCCGAGGAACAGGAAGCCAAGCGCCAGCGGTCGGTGACGGCGGGCGCGGCACTGACGTCGGTCATGCCGGCGATCAACCGGCCGCCCGACACGATGGAGGACGTGGCCCGCCGGAACGGCATGGTGCGGGCGCTCACTCAGCATGGCGAGCGCAACAACGGTCACCAGCGCGGCCACGGCCGCCAGCACAACACCGGCACCGCTCACCGGACCGGACCGCAGCGCGGCACCGGCCCGCAGCGCCGGGACCGG
>DASQSC010000215.1:0-8768 GCA_035642555.1 Streptosporangiaceae bacterium
ACCGGGCCTGGCGCCAGCGGGCCTCGCGCCGGCGCAGCTCCCGGGGGCATCACCGCCAGCGGGCACGCGGCTGGCTCCCAGCGCCGGAGCGCGGCCGTGACCCGCGCCGGGCGCGCTGCCGCCGGCATCCCGGTCCTGTCCGAGCTGCGGGTGCGGCGCTGCCAGCGGCCGCTCACCGGCCGCTGGCAGCAGGTCCCGGTTGAGCCGCGGGGCCGGGCCCAGCTCGGCATCAGTTTCCGCCCGCTGCAAGCACAGTCGCTGGGACTAGATCCGCGTGAGGCACTGGCTGAACTGGTGACCCACCCGTTCGAAATGATCCGGCTCGCGGCCTACTGGGACCGGATGGAACCGCAGCCCGGCGCGTTCGACCCCGCTGATCTCGACTGGCAGGTGGACGCCGCGGAGCGGGCGGGCAAGCAGATCATCATCGGCGTCGGCGCGGTGAAGAACTTCGGGTACCCGGAGTTCTTCGTGCCCCCGCACCGGCTGCCGGAGCCGCTGCGGGAAGGGTCGCTGGTCGGGCCCGGCAGCCACCCGTCGCTGCTGGCGGCAGCGACCGGATTCGCCGCCCAGGTCGCCCGCCGCTACCGGGACCGGCCGGCGGTGATCGCCTGGCAGGTCGAGCACGAGGCGGTGGACCCGCTGGGGCTTGAGCACTCCTGGCGGCTGTCGGCCCGGTTCGCGGCCGAGGAGGTGGCGGCGGTGCGGGCGGCCGATCCGGGCCGGCCGGTCCTGCTGAACGGCTTCCTGCCCACGTCCACCCCGGTCCGCGTCATGCAGTGGTGGCGGTCCCGGGACCAGGGGGACTCGCTCCGGGTCGCGCAGCAACTCGCCGACATCGTGGGCATCGACTTCTACCCGCGGCACGCGGTGGCCAGCGCCGGCGGGCGGACGCTGTACCTGGACGGCAGCAGGCTCGCCGGCCAGCAGCGGCGGTGGCGGGAGGCGCTGCGGTGGGCCGCCGCCGCGCCCGGCCGGCGGCTGATGATCGCCGAGGGCCAGGCCGAGCCGTGGGAGGCGGTCACCACGCCGCCCAGCCCGGACGGCGCCGGCGCCTACAGCTGCTTGCCGGAGGACGTCATCCGGAACTACAACCAGTCCCTGCGCACCTGCCGCGAGCTGCCCGGCGGCGCCTGGGCGTACCTGTTCTGGGGCGCCGAGTACTGGCTGCTGCGCCAGCAGCAGGGCGACCCGCGCTACCTGAAAGCTTTCGCGCGGGTGCTGGCCGAGGCCGGTGACCCGCCTGCCTGATTGAGGCCGGTCACGCTGGAGTGCGCCTGCCCTGAGTGCGCCGTCGCCGGCCGGCGCAGCACCCCGTGTAGCATCGGTAGCCGTCCGCCGGCCAATGCTTGCGCGAGGAGCGGCGCGTGTCTGAGCGGAGAGCGGAGGGGCGTTCCTGGCCCGGGTGGTGGCGTCCGCCGAAGGCGATCCGCTCGGTCGGGGAGGATCCCGACTACCGGTTCACCCTGGCCAACGAGCGGACCTTCCTGGCCTGGATCCGGACCTCGCTGGCGCTGCTGGCAGGCGGGGTGGCGGTGATCCAGCTGGTGCCGAACTTCTCCGTCCCGGCCGGGCGGCACGCGCTCGGGTTCACGCTCATCGTCCTGAGCATCGTCGTCGCGACCGGCAGCTACCGGCACTGGGCGGAGAGCGAGATGGCGCTCCGGCTGCGGCGCCCGCTGCCGCCGTCCCTGCTGCCGCCCATCATCGGCGCGGGAGTTGCGGTGGTCAGCCTGGTGGCGCTCATCCTGGTCGCGGTCGGGGCGGCGTGACGGCGCCGGGGCCCGACCGCGAGCATCCAGCTGACGCCCCCGACGTCAGCGAGCGCACCTATCTCGCCTGGCAGCGCACGGGCCTGTCGTTCGCCGCCCTGGGCGCCCTGCTGCTGCACGCGGCGGGCGGCATGCACCACCCCCTGGCCAGCCTGCCCGGCATAGCCGGGCTCGTGGCAGGCGGCGTCATCTTGCTCCGTGCGCTCGTCCGCTACCCGCGGCTGGCGGCCGCCGCTCGCGCCCGCCGCCGCGCCGCGCCCCCGGTGCCGCTGGCCGGCGTGGCCGTGCTCGTAGTCGCCCTGGGCCTGGCCGCCCTCGCCTTGCTGATATCGGTCGCCTCCCAGGGATGAGCGCAAGTGCGGAATCTGGTGGTTGTGGTGACAGGGGAAAGTTCCACAGTCGCCTCCGGGGCGCCCGATAGCATCGGCTCATGCCAGGCGCTGCTGACCGGCCGCCGGTAGCGCCGGGGCGGCCCGCCTCACCCGGGGCTGACCCCTACGCGTGGCTGCGGGATTCCGACGATCCGGCCACGCGGGAGTATCTCGCCGCCGAGCGCGCGTACTACGACCGCCAGGCAGCGGCCACCACCCCGCTCCGGGACCGGCTGGCGGCCGAGCTGGAGTCCCGCACCGCCCCCGCAGGCGACTCGGTGAGCTGGCAGCAGGGAGCGTTCCGGTACTTCACCCGCGACCTGGCGGGGCAGGACTACCCGCAGCTGTGCCGGGTGCCGCTGGCCGCCGGTGCCGCTGGCGCCCAGGTGCTGCTGGACGAGAACCTGCTGCTGGCCGATCCCGGCTGCCGCGGCGGGTACGTAGCGCTCGGCGAACGGGAGATCAGCCCGGACGGCCGGCTGCTGGCCTACTCGGTGGACTTCGACGGCGACGAGCAGTACCAGCTCCGCGTCCGGGATCTGGACCGCGGGCAGGACCTGGTCACCGCGGCCGGGCTGCCGGAACGGATCGACGGCAGCTACTACGGGCTGGCCTGGTCGGCCGGCTCGGATGCGGTCTTCTACACCGTGACCGACGCCGCCTGCCGGCCGTACCGGGTGTGGCGGCACGACATCGGCACCGATCGGGCCCGCGACGCCCTGGTGTACCAGGAGGACGACCAGCGGTTCGGGGTCACGGTGCGGGCGACCCGCAGCGGCGAGTGCATCCTCATCGAATGCGCCAGCCGTGACACCACCGAGACGCTTGTCATCCCGGCCGCCGAGCCTGGCACGAAACCGTTCGCGCTGCGGAAAAGGAGCAGCGGAACGGCATACCTGGCCGATCATGCCCGCGGGACCGGCGGGGGTGAGTTCTTCCTGATCACCAACGACGGCGCGGCGGAGTTCCGGCTGCTGCGCGGGCCGGCCGCCGGGAGCGGCCGGTGGACCGAGGTGATCGCGGGCGGCGGTGACACCAGGCTCGTGAGGTGCGACGTGTTCGGGCGCCACCTGGTGGTGAGCCAGCGGCGGGCGGCCGCCACCCAGCTGCGGGTGATCGACCGGCAGGCCGGGACCGAGCGGCTGATCGCGCCGCCCGGCCCGGAGGTCTCGCTGGCACTGGCCGAGAACCGGGAGTACGACCCGGCCGCGGTGACCGTCCGGACCGAGTCCGTCATCGACCCGCCCGCCTGGCACGACGTGGACCTGGCGACCGGCCGGTGGACGCTGCGCAAGCGGCAGCCGGTGCCCGGCTACGACCCGGCGGGCTACCGGACCGAGCGGATCACGGCCACGGCGGCGGACGGGACGCCGGTCCCGGTGACCGTCGCCTACCGGGCGGGATTCCGCCGGGACGGGACCGCGCCCTGCCTGCTCTACGGGTACGGCGCGTACGAGTCGTGCTCGTGGCCCAGGTTCGCGACCGGCGTGGTCAGCCTGCTCGACCGCGGCTACCTGTACGCGATCGCGCACGTGCGCGGCGGCGGGGAGGGCGGCCGGAGCTGGTGGCAGAAGGGCCGGCTGGACCGCAAGCGCACCACGTTCACCGACTTCATCGCCGTCGCCGATGACCTGGCGGAAGCTGGCTGGGCGGCTGGACACCGGATCGCCTCCCGCGGGCGGTCAGCTGGCGGGCTGCTGCAGGGCGCCGTGTTCTCGATGGCGCCGCAGCGGTGGCGGGCGGTGGTGGCCGAGGTGCCGTTCGTGGACGTGTTGACCACCATGCTGGACCCGGGCATCCCGCTGACCATCACCGAATGGGACGAATGGGGCGACCCCCGGGACCCGCGGCTGCGCGCCTACCTGGCCTCCTACTCGCCGTACGAGAACATCCCGCCGCCGCCGTGGCCGCGGCTGCTGGTCACCGGCAGCCTGCAGGACCCGCGGGTGCTGATCCACGAGCCCGCCAAGTGGGTGGCGAAGCTGCGGGCGGCCGGCGGCGGGCCGGTGCTGTTCCGGCCGGAGCTCGGGGCCGGCGCGCACGCCGGACCGGCCGGGCGGTACGGCAAGCTCGGTTACGAGGCGGAGGTCCTCGCCTTCGTCATCGGCGCCTGCGGTGAGGGGGTGCCCGATGGCACCGGCTGACCTGCCCGGCCCGCACGCGGCCACCCCGGCCGGGAAGCCCCGCGCCCGGGCACTCGGCATCCCGTTCGACGGTTCACCGGGCCGGTGGAACGCGATCACCGACGTGCCCGGGGTCGAGGTCGGCTACACCACGCTCATCGAGGGGGAGTCGGTCCGTACCGGGGTGACCGGGATCCACCCGCGCGGCCCGGCGGGGGCCGGCGATCCGGTCGCGGCCGGGTTCTGCTCGCAGAACGGCAACGGCGAGATGACGGGCGTGTCCTGGATCGCCGAATCCGGGACGTTCTCGCTGCCGGTCGCGATCACGAACACCCACGCGGTCGGCATCGCCCACGCCGGGATCGTCGCCTGGACCGGCAGGCATCACCCGGAGCTCGGGGACAACTGGTCACTGCCGGTCGCCGCCGAGACCTGGGACGGCTACCTGAACGACGCCGGCGGGCAGCACGTGACCGAGCAGGCGGTCATCGGCGCGCTGCAGGCGGCGGCCGCCGGGCCGGTCGAGGAAGGGTCGGTCGGGGGCGGCACCGGCATGAACTGCTATCAGTTCAAGGGCGGGAACGGCACCGCGTCGCGGCTGGTCGGGTACGCGGGCACCGGCTACGCGGTGGGGGTGTTCCTGCAGGCGAACTTCGGCACCCGGGAGGAGCTCACGCTGGCCGGGGTGCCGCTCGGCCGGATGCTCGCCGGCGACAACCCGATGGCGGCCGCGGCGGCCGCCCCGCCCGGCGCCGGGTCGGTGATCGCGATCGTGGCGACGGATGCGCCGCTGCTGCCGCACCAGTGCTCGGCCCTGGCCCGCCGGGTCACCCTCGGGCTGGCGCGCACCGGCACCACCGGGTCGCATTTCTCCGGTGATCTGTTCCTGGCGTTCTCCACCGCGAATCCGGGCGGGTTCACCCCCTACGGCCCGGCCACCGGCGACGGGCACGAGTACGACCAGCTCAGGTTCGTGCCGTGGGGGAAGCTGGACCCGTTCTTCGCCGCCGTGGTGCAGGCGACCGAGGAAGCGGTCGCCAACGCTCTGATCGCTAACGAGGACATGACCGGCCGGGCCGGCCACCGTTCCCCGGCGCTGCCGCGGGACCGGGTCGCTGCCATTTTTGGCTGAGACGGATCCGTGAGTTGCGGCTGCGACCCGAGCCGGGGCCTGGCGCGCTGGAGTGCGCACCCGGGCCCCGGCTGACGGGCCCGGGCGGTCAGGCTGCCAGGCCGTGGTCCTGGCTGCCGGCGTCGGCGGCAGCGGGACGCGCGCCCCGCCGCAGTGGGAAGACGTGCCAGTGCCGGTCGTTCTGCTCGCCCGCGTCCGCGTGGCGCCGGGCCTGCTGTGCCCGCCGCGTCTGGGCCGCTTCGGCATAACGGTCCCGGATCATCTCGGCCGCGAGAGCCCGGGAGATGTAGGGGTGCATCTCGTCCTCCTCGATGGGGGCCATCGTCGGCCCCGCACCATCAAGGTTCGCCGTAAGACCCCCTGGCCGGCATCGGGCTTATGTCTTATCTCCCGGCCCTGACCAGTCCTAAGACGCCCCCGCAGGGCAGACGCCCTAAGCCTTTCCTGAGACGCCCCCGGCGTGGGCAATGGCGGCTGCCTCGGTCCGGCTGGCGGCGCCCAGCTTGCCCAGGATGTTCGATACGTGGACGCTGGCGGTCTTGGGCGCTATGAACAGTTCCGCCGCGATCTCCCGGTTGCTCCGCCCCTCCGCCAGCAGGCGCAGCACGTCCTGCTCCCGGGCGGTGAGGACGCTCAGCACCGGCCCGCCGGGACGGCCCCCGGTGCCGCCCGGCTGCGCACCGCCCCGGGCCTGGTCGCCGGGCCCGTCGTGGCGGCTGAGCCGGCCCCGCCGGCCCAGATCGGCGAGCGCGGACCGGAGCGGTACCGCACCCAGCCGCTCCGCGGCGCCGAGCGCCAGCCGCCACTCCCGCTCCGCCTCGTCCCGGCGGCCCGCTGCCAGCAGCGCCTCGGCCAGCCGCCACCGGGAGCGCGCGGTCTCGTACACGAAGGCGGGGCCGAACGCATCCACCACGGCCTGCCACGCGGCAGGCTGGTTATCGCCCTGGGCGCGGCGCCATTCCGCCTCGGCGCGGGCGAGCCAGCCGCGGCCCTCCACTCCCAGCACCCAGTCCGGCCGGGTCCGGTAGGCCGCGCCTTCCCTGGCGGTCTCCACCATGTTGCGGGCTGCTGCCACCGCGGCCGCAGCCGCGGCCTCATCGCCGGCGGCCCTGGCCCTGATGGCCAGGTCGGCCTGGGCGGCCACGCCGACCGCGGCCGGCCGGATCAGCTGCGGGGCGTAGGCACCGCGGTCGATCTGGCTCCGGATCGCCCCCTCCGCGTCGGCGGCCGCGGTCTCGGCGTCGCCTCGCCACAGTGCCTGCTCGGCGAGCAGGCCGCGGGCGATGTACTCGCTGAACGGCGCACCGGGCCAGAACGGCTGCAGCCAGCTGACCCGCTCCGCCACGACCGGGCTGCCGCGCGCCACGTCCAGGAACAGGGCCATGCCCGACAGCACCGCCTCGCGATCGGTCGTGACCCGGACCGGGAAGCCGTCTGCCAGCTCCTGCGCGTGGTCCCAGTTGCCGTCGGCCACGTGGGCGAGATAGTGCAGGTATTGCAGGTCAAGCCCGTAGGGCGCGAGGCCGAGCCCGGCTTCGTCCGCCCGCTGGACACCTTCGTGCGCGGTGGCGCTCGCCTCGGCCAGGTCGCCGCGTTCCAGGTGGACGTTGGCCAGGAAGAAGGCGGCGCGCAGGTGCACGCCGAGCACTCCGGCCTCCCGCGCCTGCCGGTGCGCCAGCGTGTACAGGCTGATGGCGTCCGGGACCCGCCCGGCCCGCTCGTCCAGCTGTCCGAGCGTGACCAGGGCATCCGCCTCGACCCAGGGCGCGTCCGCGGCGCGGGCGGCCTCCCTCGCCCGCAGCGCCCAGGTCCGGGCCCGGGCCTCCTCCTGGGTGTGCACCAGGGTCTGGGCATAGGTCGCGAGCGACCGCGCATGCGGCCAGCTCGGCGGGTCATCCGGCAGCGCGGCGATGGCGGTGCGGGCCGCCGCTACCGCCGGCGCCTTCTCGCCGACCTCCAGCAGGTAGTAGGCGAGCCGCTCGCTGGCCCGGCAGAGCAGCTTCGGGTCGCTGTCTCCCTCCCCGTCCCCGAGGTAGTTGATCAGCCGCCGGAGCTGGTGCACCGCTCGGGGCAGGTCACCGCTCGAGCCCGCGCTGGACGCGGAGTCGAACGCGAGCCAGCCGCGGCTCATGCCCGCTCGCTTGTCCGGCTCGCTGACCCGATCCCACAGGGCCAGTGCCTGGTCGTAGTGCCGGTGCGCTTCGGCCGGGGCGGCCAGCCGCTTCGCCTCCTGGGCGGCCCGGATCGAGGCGGTGAACGCGCCGGGTATGTCATGGCTGGCCAGGCTGTGATGCGCCAGCTCGGCCGCGGCGCCGGGCAGCGCCGCCAGCTGGGGATCGTCGGCCATCAGCTCGGCCAGCTTCGAGTGCAGCCGGGTCCGCTCGCCCGGCAGCAGGTCCGCGTAGGCTGCCTCCCGCAGCAGTGCGTGCCGGAACGCGTAGCCCTGAGCACCGTCCGGGATGAGCAGCTGGTGCGCGACCGCCTCCCGGACGGCCTGCTCGTACTCGCCGACGGCCAGCCCGCACGCCGCCCGGAGCAGGTCATCCTCGACCCGGCGGCCGGCCACCGCGGCGGCGTGCAGCACCTGCTGGGCCGCGGGCGACAGCCGTTGCAGCCGGGCGAGCAGCAGCTCCGCCAGCCCGGACGGGATGCCAGGGCCCTCCGGGAGGCTGGCGCCGTCACCGGACGCGGCCAGCAGCTCCTCGGCGTAGTACGGGTTTCCCTCGGCGCGCCTGATGATCCCTTCCAGCTCGGCCGCGGTCAGCGGCCGGGCCGACAGCGCCCGCAGGTGCTCGGCCATGGCCTTGTCGGTGAGCGGGCCGAGCTCGATCATGGTGATGCTGGGCAGCCGGGCGAGTTCCGCCACCACGGCCCGCAGCGGATGGCTGCGGTAAAGATCATCCGACCGGTAGGTGGCGATCACCGCTATCCGCTCCCGGTGCAGCACCCGGCTCAGGAACGTCAGCAGGTCCCTGGTGGAACGGTCGGCCCAGTGCAGGTCCTCGAGCATCAGGACCACCGGCGCCGCGGCGGCCAGCTCCGAGAGCATGCCCAGCACCGCTCCGAACAGCTGCTGCTGGACCATGCCGGCCAGGTCCCTGGCCGCGGGCTCGACGGTGCCCCGGTCCGGCAGCAGCTGGCTCAGCACCGGGCGCGCGGCCAGGGCGTCGGCCAGCGGCCCGGCCGCCGCGGGCCCGGTGACGGCGTTCCGCAGCGCGTCGGCCAGCGGGAAGTAGGGCACGCTGTCACCCAGCTCGGCGCTGCGGCCAGAGAGCACCATGAAGCCCCTGGCGGCGGCTCGCGCGCCCACCTCGGTGATCAGGCGCGTCTTGCCGACGCCGGCGTCGCCGCTGATCACGGCCCCCGCCGG
>DASQSC010000216.1:0-2145 GCA_035642555.1 Streptosporangiaceae bacterium
GAGGGCTCGTACCCGCAGTGCGCCATGCAGTTCGCGCAGCGCGGGTCCTTGCCCCGGCCGTAGGAATCCCAGTCGGTGGTCTCGATCAGTTCCCGGTACGTCTTCGCGTACCCGTCGGCCATCAGGTAGCAGGGCCGCTGCCAGCCCAGCAGCGAGTAGGACGGGATCCCCCAGGCGGTGCAGCCGAAGTCGGCCTTGCCCTCCAGGAAGTCCAGGAACAGCGGCGTGTGGTTGAGCCGCCACCGCTTCCGGTTACCGCCGGCGAAGACCTTCCGGAACAGTTCCCTGGTCTCGGTGACACCGAGGAAGTGCTCCTGGTCCGGTGCCTTCTCGTAGGCGTAGGCCGGCGAGAGCTGCATCTCGTCGATCCCGAGGTCATCGTTCAGGTAGTTCAGGACGTCGATGACGCTCTGCGGGCTGTCGGTGGTGAAGAACGTCGAGTTGGTGTTGACCGTGAACCCGCGCTGCTTCAGGTCCCGGATGACCGCCACCGCCTCGTCGAACACGCCCTCCTTGCAGACCGACTCGTCATGCCGCTCCCGCAGCCCGTCGATGTGCACCACCCAGGCGAAGTACGGGGACGGCTGGAACTTGTCGATCTTCTTGGGTACCAGCAGCGCGTTCGTGCACAGGAACACGAACTTCTTGCGGGCGATCAGCTGCCGCACGATCTCGTCAATCTGCGGGTGCATGAGCGGCTCGCCGCCCGCGATGGACACCATCGGGGCGCCGGACTCCTCGACCGCCGCCACCGCCTGCTCCACCGGCATCCGCTGCTTGAGCAGGGTATGCGGCTGCTGGATCTTGCCGCAGCCCGCGCACTTGAGGTTGCAGGCGAACAGCGGTTCGAGCTCGACCAGCAGCGGGAACTTGTCCCGCCTGGCCAGCTTCTGGCGGAGCAGGTAGCTCCCGATCCGCAGGCTCTGGCGCAGCGGCATGCTCATTGGGCCCTGACCTCCTTGGGCAGGCTGAACCTGATGTTCTCGGTAGTGATCACTCGCTCGTTGACGTCGACCGGGCCGAGGCCGCCGAGGGCGGCCACGATGTCCCCGACCAGCGCCGGGGGCGCGGAGGCGCCCGCGGTGATGCCGATCGTTGACACCCCGGCCAGCCAGCCGAGCTGGATGTCGGCAGGACTGTCGATGAGGTAGGCGGGGGTGCCGGCCCGCTGGGCGGTCTCGACCAGCCGGACCGAGTTGGACGAGTTGGCCGACCCCGCCACCAGCACCAGGTCGGACTCGGTGGCGATGGCCCGGACCGCCTGCTGCCGGTTGGTGGTGGCGTAGCAGATGTCGTCGCTGCGCGGGCCGCGGGTGGCGGGGAACCGTTCCCGCAGTACCCCGGCGACCTCGGTGGCCTCGTCCACCGCCAGCGTGGTCTGCATGAGGTAGGCGACCTTCGCCGGGTCGTGCGGCGCCAGCTTGCCGATGTCGTCGGCGGTCTCCACCAGCGCCATCGCCTCCGGCGCCTCGCCCAGCGTGCCCTCGACCTCCTCGTGCCCGGCATGGCCGATCAGCGCCACCAGGTAGCCCTCGGCGGCGAACCGGCGCGCCTCGGCGTGCACCTTGGACACCAGCGGGCAGGTGGCGTCGACGGAGGTCAGCCCGCGCCGCTCCGCCTCCGCCCGGACCTGCGGCGACACGCCGTGGGCGGAGAACACCACCCGGGCGCCGTCCGGCACCTGGTCCAGCTCGTCCACGAAGATCGCGCCCCGCTGCTCCAGGCTGGCCACCACGTGGGTGTTGTGCACGATCTGCTTGCGCACGTAGACCGGCGGGCCGTGCTGGTCGAGCACCTTCTCGACGATCTCGATCGCCCGCTCCACCCCGGCGCAGAACGACCGCGGCCCGGCCAGCAGCACGGCCCGCTCAGCGCACACGGCGGCCCATCGTTCGGCGACGGGCGCGGCCAGCCGGAGCGACCGCAGCGCCGCCAGCCCGCCGGTGACCATGCGCGGCCCGAACCCTGCGTCTGAGACCGCCCGGATGACGGCCACCGGGCGCTCCCCCGCGGCGCCGACCAGCGCGGCGGTCTCCATGTCGGCGGCCAGGTAGCCCTCGGCAGCCAGCCGCGCGCGGTCGGCGGGCCTGACGATCTTCGGGACCGTGACGAGCTTGCCGACCCGCGCCGCGAGCCCCGCCCGGC
>DASQSC010000217.1:0-5178 GCA_035642555.1 Streptosporangiaceae bacterium
CCCGGCGGCTCGATCATGATGTTCGAGCCGTCCGGCACCTCGACCACCGGTGACCAGCACGAGGGCGACATCCCCGCGCACGTGGACAGCACCGCCGGCCACGAGCTCGGCGCCCAGGGCTGAACCCCCGGCGGCCCGCCCTCGCCGGGGCGGCCGTCAGCCGGTGTTCTGCAGGCCGGCCGCGACGCCGGTGACGGTGAGCAGCAACAGCCGCTGCAGCCGCTGCCGCCGGCCGTCTCCGGCGCCGTCCTCAGCGCCGTCCTCTCCGCCGTCCCCGGGCCCGCCCTCGGCGGGCAGGCCCCGCAGCTCGGCCAGCGCCCGCAGCTGCAGGTAGGAGAGCGCGTCCACGTAGGGGTCGCGCAGGGTCACGGCCCGCGAGAGCACCGGGCGGCTGGCGAGCAGCCGGTCGTGACCGGTCACCGCCAGCACGAGCTGCCGGGTGCGGTCGTACTCGGACAGCACCGCCGCGGTGAGGTCGTCCCGGCCGCCCAGCGCGAGGTGCCGGGCGGCCATCGACCGGTCGGTCTTGGCCAGGCTCATCTCCGCGTTGTCCAGCAGCACGGCCAGCAGCGGCCACTCGGCGTAGGCGAGCTGCGCCTCGCGCAGCCCGCCCGCGCCCCCCGTCACCGCCGCCAGCGCGCTGCCCAGGCCGAACCAGCCGGGCAGGTTGATGCGGGTCTGCGCCCAGGCGAAGACCCACGGAATCGCCCGCAGGTCGGCCAGGCTGGTGGCGCTGCCCGCCTGCCGACGGGCCGGCCTGGACCCGATCCGCAGCCCGGTGATCTCCGCCAGCGGGCTGATCCTGGCCAGCCATTCGGCGAACCCGGGCGCCCCGGCCAGGTCCTGGTACACCCGCAGCGCGGCCTCGTCCATCCGGTCGGCGAGCGGGCGGAACCTGGCGGCCGCGGCCTCGTTGCGGGCGCGGGTGGCCGGGGCCGAGGCGAGCAGCACCGCCGAGGTGACCTGTTCCAGGTGGCGCAGGCCGATCACCGGGTTGCCGTACCGCTCGAAGATGACCTCGCCCTGCTCGGTGACCTTGAACCCGCCGTCCACCGAGCCGGGTGCCTGCGCCAGGACGGCCCGCCCGGCCGGCCCGCCGCCCCGGCCCAGCGCGCCGCCCCGGCCGTGGAACAAGGTCAGCCGCACGTCGTGGCCGGCGGCCCAGCCGGCCAGCCGCTGCTGCGCGTCGTACAGCCGCAGAGTCGCGCTGACCGGACCGAGCTCCTTGGCCGAGTCGGAGTAGCCGAGCATCACCTCCAGCTGCCGGCCGGTGGCGGCCAGCCGCCCCGCCACCGGCTCCAGCGCCAGCATGCCGTCCAGCACCGCGGTCGCGTTCCGCAGGTCCTCCCCGCTCTCGAACAGCGGGATCACGTCGAGCACCGGCGGCCGGCCGTCCCGGACCGCCCGGTCGGCCAGCTCGTGCACGGCGGCAATGTCGTCCGCCGACCGGGTGAAGCTCACCACGTACCGGCGGCACGCCTCGGGGCCGTACCGCTGCTGGATCCACGCCACCGCCCGGAACGTTGCCAGCACTTCCTGGGTCTGCGCCGGCAGCGGGCCGCCCGCGGCGAGGTCGGCCAGGGCGCGGGCGTGGACCTCGCTGTGCTGCCTGATCTCAAGGCCGGCCACGTGGAACCCGAACGTCTCCGCCTGCCAGATCAGCTGTTGCAGCTCGCCGAAGGCCTGCCGGGGGGCACCGGCCGCAGCGAGCGACTCCTGCACCAGCCGCAGATCCGCCAGGAACTCCCCGGCCCCGGGATACGCCAGGCTGTCGTCGCCGAGCCGGGTGGCACGAAGCCGTTCGGATGTGTACAGCAGGAACGCGCGGTAGGGCTCCTGCGGGGAGCGCGCCAGCAAGCCGGCCACCACGGCCGGGTGCGCCGCCCGGGCAGCTGCCAGCGCCGCCGTGAGCGCGGGCGACGGCGGCGCGGCGTCGGCGTGGACGGTGAGCGCCCGGCCGACCCGGGTGGTCGCGTTCACCAGCGCCCGCAGCGCGTGCTCCGCCTGGATCCGCGCGGTCTGGATGGTCACCTGCGCGGTCACGAACGGGTTGCCGTCCCGGTCGGCACCGACCCAGCTGCCGAACCGCAGGAACGCGGGCACGGCCGGGGCCGGCGTGCCGGGATGCCCAGGCAGGTCCCGGCAGGCGTGATCGAGCGCCCGGTAGAGCGCCGGCGCGAGCCCGAACAGCGTCTCGTCGAACACCGCCATCACGGCGCGGACCTCGTCGATCGGGTCCATGGGCCGGTCCCGCAGCGGGGAGGTCAGCCACAGCAGGTCCACCTCTTCCCGCAGCCGGCGCTGGATCTCGGCCTGCTCGGCGCCGGTCCGTGCCTCGTCGGTGGCGGCCAGCAGGTCGGCGATCCGGCGCAGCGACGTCACGACCGCCCGGCGGCGGGCTTCGGTGGGGTGCGCGGTCAGCACCGGGTGGATCCGGAGCCTTGCGATCAGGTCTGCCGGGGCCTGGCCGCCGGCCCGGCCGAGCTCGGCGACCGCCGCCGCCAGCGATTCCCGCCGGGGGCCGGAGCTGGCCCGGGGGGACGACCCCCCCAGACCCCCCCGCGGGGGCATGGCCCGGGGGGACGGGGGCATGGCCCGGTGTGACACCCCGGACCCCGATGTCCCGGAACCCCCCGCGGCGCCCGCGGCGTCCTGCTGGGCGCGCAGGGTGCGGACGCGCTGCCGTTCCTCGGCCAGGTTGGCCAGGTGAAAATACACCGTGAAGGCACGCGCCACCAGCTCGGCGCGCGCCAGCGACCAGCCAGCGACCAGGACCGCGATCTCGTCTCCGGCCCGGTCCGGCCGACCCGGCTGCTCCGCCGACCGCGCCGCGATGACCGCCCGCCGCAGCCGTTCCACGTCGTCCAGCAGGTCCTGCCCGCCCGACTCGCGGAGCACCTCGCCCAGCAGGCCGCCGAGCATCCGGACGTCCCGGCGCATCCGTTCCGGCAGCTCCCGCCGATCTGCCTCCCTGCCAGCCGGTGTCAGCCCGGCCTCCCTCCCGGCCACGGGCGCCAGCCTAGCGAGACCGCGCCGGCCGGGCCCGCCGCCGCGCGACCGCTACCCTGAGGCGCATGAGCAGCGACGTCACCGGCGCTGACAGCGCAGCCGATCTTCACACCACCGCTGGCAAGCTCGCTGACCTGCGGCGGCGCCGGGACGAGGCGATCCACGCCGGCTCGGAGCGGGCGGTGGAGCGCCAGCACGCCAAGGGGAAGATGACCGCCAGGGAACGGGTGGACCGGCTGCTCGATCCCGGCTCGTTCACCGAGTTCGGCGCGCTGGCCAGGCACCGGGCGCACGATTTCGGGGTGGCCGCCAACCGGCCGTACGGGGACGGCGTGGTCACCGGGCACGGCACCATCGACGGCCGCCCGGTCTGCGTCTACAGCCAGGACTTCACGGTGTTCGGCGGGTCGCTGGGCGAGGTCTACGGCGAGAAGATCGTCAAGGTGATGGATTTCGCGCTGCGGGTCGGCTGCCCGGTGATCGGCATCAACGACGGCGGCGGCGCGCGGATCCAGGAAGGCGTGGTGGCGCTCGGCCTGTTCGCGGACATCTTCCGGCGGAACGTGCTCGCCTCCGGCGTCATCCCGCAAATCTCGCTGATCATGGGGCCCGCCGCGGGCGGCGCCGTCTACTCCCCCGCGATCACAGATTTCGTGCTGATGGTGGACAAGACCTCGCACATGTTCATCACCGGCCCGGACGTCATCAAGACGGTGACCGGCGAGGAAGTCAGCTTCGAGGAGCTCGGCGGCGCGCACGCCCATCACACCCGCTCCGGGGTCGCCCACTACCAGGCCCGGGACGAGGAGGACTGCCTGGAGTTCACCCGCGAGCTGCTGTCCTACCTGCCGTCCAACAACCTCGCCGACCCGCCGCAGGCAGCCCCGCCGCCGGCCGCGAACGGGCAGGAAGGGGCCGACCCGGCGCTCGCGGTCACCGACGCCGACGCCGAGCTGGACTCGCTGATCCCCGACTCCGCCAACCAGCCCTACGACATGCACGAGGCCATCACCCACGTGCTCGACGACGGGGAGTTCCTGGAGATCCACGCCGGGTTCGCGCCGAACATCGTGGTGGGGTTCGGCCGGGTGGACGGGAGCAGCGTGGGCGTGGTGGCCAACCAGCCGCTGCACCTGGCGGGCTGCCTGGACATCGACGCCTCGGAGAAGGCGGCCCGGTTCGTCCGCACCTGCGACGCGTTCAACATCCCGGTGCTGACGTTCGTGGACGTGCCGGGCTTCCTGCCCGGCACCGGCCAGGAATGGGGCGGGATCATCCGCCGCGGCGCCAAGCTGATCTACGCCTACGCCGAGGCCACCGTCCCCAAGGTCACGATCATCACCCGCAAGGCGTACGGCGGCGCCTACGACGTGATGGGCTCCAAGCACCTCGGCGGCGACGTCAACCTGGCCTGGCCGACCGCGCAGATCGCGGTGATGGGCGCGCAGGGCGCGGTGAACATCTTGTACCGCCGGGAACTGGCCGATGCCGCCGACCCCGACGCGCTCCGCGAGCAGCGGGTGACCGAGTACGAGGACGCCCTCGCCAACCCCTACGTCGCGGCCGAGCGCGGCTACGTAGACGCGGTGATCCGGCCCGCCGAGACGCGGCCGCGGGTGCTGCGCGCGCTGCGCACCCTGCGCACCAAGCGCGAGTCGCTGCCCCCCAAGAAACACGGAAACATCCCGTTGTAGCCAAGCGATTGCTCAGCGTCATGGCCTACAGTCGTAGTGACATGACCGAGTTCCCGCCGCCCTCGCTCCCCACGCTCGCCCGCTACGCGATCATGGTCGATGTCGGGTACATCTACGCAGCCACGGGCGAGCTGCTGTACGGGAGCTCGTCGCGGCGTGAGTTCCGGGTGGACGCGGACAAGCTCATCCAGGCCCTGACCCGGCACGCCGACAGCCTGGTCCGCGGCGAGCTGCTGCGGGTCTACTGGTACGACGCCGCCCGCGACCGGGTACCCACCATCGACCAGCGGGTGATCGCCCAGATGCCGCTGGTGAAGCTGCGGCTGGGGAACCTCAACGCCCGCGGTCAGCAGAAGGGCGTGGACGCGCAGATCCGGGCCGACATGGAGGCGCTCGCCCGGCACGGGGCCGTCACCGACGCGGTGCTGGTCGCCGGGGACGAGGACATGGTGCCGGCGGTGGAGGCCGCGCAGGC